>CAZYAC010000096.1:2487-14695 GCA_964645475.1 uncultured Saprospiraceae bacterium
ATTTCCGCCACCAGGCGTAATTTTTTTATAAAAACTTCGCGTTTTTGGTTTTTCTTTTTCCTCTTGATAAAACATTTCTAGATTTAATCCTACTCCATGACTTAGCAATTGTGCCAGCAAACTCGCCAAATTACGGGCGTCTGTTTTACCGCTTTGATTGGTGGCTACGGCAAGGTGAGGTTGGTCGGATAGGATGGTTTGTATCCAACGGGTGCAAGTAGCATTGGCACCGACTTCAATAAAAATTCCAGCACCAGTTTCGTACATTTTTTTAACCATCCTAGGAAAATCTACTGGATTGGCGCAAACATCTGTAGAATTTTGGGCAATTATTTTTCGATCGAACGGTATTTTTTCTCCGGTAATGCTACTATAAAAATCAATACCGGGGTTCTCTTGCAATTCAAAATCATGCATCTCTAACAATCCTTTTTCTTCGGCCCGACAAAAATCGTGATGGATAATATTCTGAAAAGGTAAAGTAACCGTTTCGGCTCCTAATTGAGTGGCAATCGCATGACAGTCTTTTTTATCACCTGAAATAATTACTTCATGATCAGTATTAATAAAAGTCCAATAAACGTTGGAATAATTCCCCAACAACTCCATCACTTTTTCTTTAGGAGCTAGAATTACTAAGCTGGTCCAACGGGCTTTGGCCTCTTCAATAGAAACGTTCCAGTGTTCTGCTAATAATGCCAAATCTCCCGCAAATCGACTTTTGAAAATGGGTGAATTTCTAAAATTACCGGTTTCACTCGCCTTCCAAATTTTATTGGAATACCACATACTACTACACTCTCCCATACTATAACCAAAGGCCATCGCGGGTCTCAAATTTAAAGTATCTTTTAGCAGCCAATTATAGGCGGCAGAAAAGAAAACACCACAGGACATCATCGCAATCGCATCGTCTTGAATAACAGGAACAGACTGATTTTTTTCAGTAGTTCGCGGATATAAATAATTACTTTGCACATAGGTATCAAGGTCCGGCTTCAAATGTCCAAATTCTCCATAGAGTTCTGGAAATAATTGAAATAATTCCTGCCCCATTCCTGCGTATGCCGTAGAAGATCCTGGATAAACAAAGGCCACTTTGCGATGGTCACCGAGCGGTTGTCCAGTAAAATAACTGCCGCTAGGCATTTTCAATTCACTTTCAGAAGAGATGGCTTCCGTTATATTCTCAATAAAATATTTCAGATCTCGCTGAATCGCTGCCTTGTTTTCTCCTAGCAGAACCAGCGTGTATTTTGATTTTTTATTTTTAAAAACTTGATAAGCATTCAAGGCTATTTTCCGAATATCCGTTTCACTAGTAAGCACAACTTCTAGTTTGCTTATTGCGGAGATTGCCTCAATATTTGTAGAAAAGGTTAACGGGAATAATAGGGGTATTTTATTTCTGCGATAAGATTCATCTGGCGATTTTTTCTGAATCGCTTCGTTCAGTTGCCAAAGATTTCCTTGTCCATCGCTAACCCCTGCCATTCGATTTTCACCGATCCAAGGCCTTGACATTTCAGGAAAATAAACTTTATCAGAGATATTAAAACTATCTGTCGATTCCCAATTGGGAACACCGGGAATAAACCGATGATGTAAACAAAGAACCGTCTTAATCAACCCAGCGATTCCCGCTGCGGCGTAGGTATGGCCAATATTTGTATTGACCGAACCAATGGCCACTTGTTTATTATTAGCAGATAACTGCGTTAAAATTTTACGTTCTATTCCAGACTTTTCGCTGGCAGCCAGTTCTAGAAACTCTATGTTGGTAGATTTTTCAAGCGGTTGAAAACCTTCAATTTCAGCATAATTCCCGTTGGGATTATCCGTTGTCGCTTTTTGTAAAACCATGGCTCCAGCTCCTTCTCCAGGTAAAACGCCATCCGTATACTTTTCAAATATTAAAGAAGGTTTTTCACCCGTAAAAAAAGCTTCCTGTTCATTTCGCAATAACACATTTTCCATTCCACCACTAAAATCCACGCCACCTACAACTACCGCATCCACTTCTCCTAACGACAATAATTGTTGAGCAATTTCCAAAGCTCGAAATGCGGATTGCTCTCCTGCCGAAACCGTAAACGCCGGTCCTGAAAAATCCCAAAGCGCTGCAATTCGACTTGCCATGATATTCCCGACAAAACTCGTGTGCTGACTCGGTGTTTGCGATCCATGTCTTTCGTAAACGGCATTTCGTGCTGCTTGTACCAGTTCCTTTTTTTGTGTTTCATCCAACTCAATTCCACTGTCTTTTAGCCCAGTTTTTAATTGCCATTCCGCATCCCAACGTGCCAAGTATTGATGGATCCCAAGTTCACTTTCCATCGCAATCAAAACGGCTACATTCTGTCCTTCTTGCAGGCCTGCATCTTTAATCGCTTGATCAGCTACCTTTAAAATTAAGGCTTGCTGAGGCTCCAATGTTTCGGCTTCTTGTGGCTGGATTTTATAGCGCAATAAGTCAATTTCAAAATTTTCTATGTAGGCACCTTTTGGTGGCTCGCCAGACGTAAAGCCGTATTTTTTTAATAAGGCTGTATTTTTATCAAAGCCTTTCCAACGTTCTTTTGGCAAAGGAATAAAGTGTTGATCTCCATTGAAAATGGTTTGATAGAAATTTTCAATTCCTACACAATTTCCAAAATGAACATCCAAACCAATAACCGCCATCGGAACCAAGGGAATAGCAGACTGACCATTGGTTTGACTATTTTCAGGCAAATAATTTTCTACAATCATATGGGCATTCGTGCCTCCAAATCCAAAAGAGTTAATACCCGCCTGTTTGTTTTTATCGGTCCAATCCGTAGTCTCCAAAATCATCTGATCAGGTCCGATCCAATCATTGTCCGATTTTAGACCAGTCGCAAGATTGATATTAGGAGGGATTTTATTTTTTTGCATGGAAAGCAAAACCTTACCTAATCCAGTCATTCCGGCTGCCGTTAGCAAATGTCCCATATTGGATTTTACCGAACCCAATTTTGGCTGAACATTATGATCAGCGAAAAAATTAGCAATGGAATTCAATTCAGTTTTATCACCCAATGGTGTTCCAGTTGCATGACATTCTAGGTATTGGGTATTTTTAGGATCCAGGTTGGCAGCATGATACGCACGTTCAAAAGCTAACCGTTGTCCTTTGGGATTGGGGCTCAACAAAAATTTTCCACGACCATCATTTGATAGACCTATTCCGCCAATTACACCGAGGATTTCATCTCCATCTCGTTCTGCATCTGCTAGTCTTTTTAGCACTACCATTCCCGCCCCTTCGGAGGAAACCAGTCCCGACGAATCTTGGTCCAACGGAACAAATTTGCCATCATTCGGGGCGTAGGCATGAAAAATAGAAAAGCCCATATGGATAAACAATTGATCAGAAGCACAAACGGCACCTGCCAACATTAAATCTGCTTTTCCAGTAAGGAGTTCGTCGGCAGCTAACTTGATGGCGTAAAGAGAAGTGGCACAAGCTGCATCGAGTGCATAATGGGTTCCACCCAAACCAAGTGCTTCTGCCACCAGTTCATTGGGAGTATAATCCAAGACTCCTCCGGCTGGTGGAGGTTGTTCTGTTGCCGGTATTGTAAAATCTGGATCATTCAGCAATTCGCGAATGGATTGGTTTAAAGTCTCTGTATAAATCTCTGCTAATTGGGCGTGTGACGTGCTGGTTGGAAAAGATAAATTTCCTAGAACCAATCCACATCTTTTTAATAGTTCTGGACGATCAGCGTAGCCTGCAGCAGCCAAGGCTTCATGGGCCGTTTGCAAAGACCATTGATATAATTTATCCTGTGCCGCCAAATAATCAGCATCGATCTGATAACCGTTTGGATTAAATTTAAAATCCCTGATATACCCACCTCGTAGCGAATAACATTTATCCACTATCCCCTTTCCATCCTGAAAAAATCGTTGTGGATCCACGCCAAAATCAGCCGAATTGGCCAGACCAGTCAGATCTTTTGCAGCTAGTAAATTATCCCAAAAATCCTCCATCGTGGTGGAACCGGGAAATAAACCTGACATACTTATTATTGCTATCTTCAAAATTATTTTTTAAAAAATTTAAAAAAAATTGCTATTTGCTTCTTGCTTTTGGCTATTTGCTTCCTTCTATCGCGTCCTGTCTTAACCCGATAGAAGGAAGCAAATAGCAAACGGCAAATAGCCAGCAGCAAAACAACCCTACCACTGCAAATCTTTAGAAATCGTCACCGCACCATTTTCTGTGACGGCATACACTTTTCCATTTTCATCATAAACCGTACAATCGGCCATCATCATAAAATCACTCGATTCTTTGATCGCGACATGTACCCATAATTTTTGTCCAAATTTCATCGGAGCATATAAGGTCACTCGATCGGTTCGGAGTGGTAAACTTTTTGCACCATCGTTTTTCCAAGCAACCCAAACGACCATTCCTTGATACTGAATGTCTGCAAAAAAAGTATTGGCGGAATGGACCGGAAATTGACCTTGCTGTGAAAGTGGTATTTCGGGTGCCGTGCAAGCGAGTACAATTTGTTGATCCGTAAAATCGAGAATTTGATCAATTCCTTGATAATACGGCCCGTGAAATAAGGTGCCATCGACGTATAATTGATCGCCAGGCTTAGCGGTAAAATTTCCGCTCAGGGTTGGTTTAAATATTGGCGCTTTCAACTTCATTTTTTTAGGGACCAATTGCACTTCTGCTTGATAGTGATAAACGGGTAATTTTTTCCCAGGGCTAGAAATTTTCACTTGAAAAGAAATTCCATCAGTAGACTTTTTGGTTTCTTTTACTTCAATGCGAAAATTTTGTGGTCCTTTTCCATCGAATACCAGTCCCTTAAATAATTTGGTGTTTTCTATTTTATAAATTTTAAAATCAGGATATAATTGCTCGCAACTTCCAGCCATCCAGCCGACCGCATTGACGATAGGCAAGACCGGATTTCCCTGAATTACATGATGATTTAAAAACGGATTTTCTTCCGATTTCAATGTTCTAAGTAATTGGTAAGTCTGTAAATCATCTCCTAAATAACTGACAGCAGCTGGAAGTGTTTCTCCAATCACGACTTGTGGTTCTGTATCGTATGCTTGGTTAAATTCATTAACCATTAAAGCGGCTCCTCCGGCGCTATTGACCAATTTCACCCCAGCCGCTTCGAATTGCGCTTTCAGTTCTCCACTTACCATTCCGCTATCCCATGCGCCCCAATTAATGGCTGAAACTTTGGTATTCGGGTGATTGGTTTTAAATTGGTGGGCTGCTTTGCTGAGTATTTCATTGGCTATCGCATAATCCGTTTGACCTACGTTACCGTAAAATCCAGCAACGGAAGAAAACAGCACTAAATGATCTAGTTTATGAATATTTACCGAAGCCATTAAACTTAACAATCCATCCAATTTTACAGATAGAACATTATCAAAATCAATCGAGGTTTTATCTTGAATGTATTTATCAGCTAATCTTCCTGCACCGTGAATTACACCGTTTATGGGTCCGAATTTTTGGGTAGCATTCAACAATTCATTTTTAAAACTAGCTGGATTGGTAACATCTCCTTTTAAATAAATTGCCTGTCCCCCTGACTCAGCAATCGAATTGAGCGTAGCATCAATTTCTTTTTTGGCAGCAATTTGATTAAATATTTTTTTAACTGCTGGAAGGCTAGGCTTTTCGCCTCTTGCTTTAAAATCTTCCATGATCAAACGCTTCATGGCGCCTTCTTCTGCTGTTTGATGTGCAAAAGCTGGTAATTGATATTCCGCATCCGATCTTCCCAATAAAATAAATTTACATTGAAATGCTTTGGCCATTTCCATGACACAGGTAGCGGTCACTCCTTTCGCTCCACCACTTACCAAGAAGGTAGTTTCTTTAGTGACGGAAGTTTGGATAGTTGCCCCTTCCGTTAAGCTTACAGGTTTGGCTATCAAGTTAAACCGTCCAGCAGTACTGTATGCCGTTTCCATAACACCTACATTGGCATCATGATATTCGTTAACAATACAATTAGCAATTTGTGTTTTTTCTAATTCAGGTTGAATATCAACAGCACGACAATAAACGGAAGACCATTCTAGATTCAGGCATTTTACCAATCCTGGCAATCCACCACCGATGACTGAAACATTGTTTCTTTTTCCCAATCCCAATGCCCCATCCATTCGAGTAACCGTCAGAAAACCAGCACGCAATTGTCCAGCCAATTGGTTAAGCGGCGCCTGCAAATGTTTGGCTAGTAAAAAGATGGTTTTAAGAATTTGTCGTTCCGTTGAGAAATGTTGTGCAAAATTTCCAGATTGAAATTCAAAATGCGGATGCAAGTGAATAAAGCTTCCAATCTTTCCAAAACGGTTCGTAATTTCCGAAAAGGCAGATTGAATGGCTTCGTCCGAAGTTTCGACTAGGGTTACTTGGTTAGCGAAATTTGTAGGGGTAATTCCCGGTAAGTTTAAAACGGTTACGGAATGTCCTTTTTCTGTTAATTTTTGTGCAGTGGTTTCAGTTAAGGTAGACCCATCTCCGGTCAACAATACAAAATAACCAGAAGGTAATTTAAAATCCAGAAAATCCGGAGAGGGAAGATAGCTTAGTTGTACTTCACTTCTTCCCACTCCGTGAAATTTCCCAGTCGTGACCTTATTTTTTGGGGTTATGCCTGTTCTGTTTTGTTTAGGCGCTACGGTTGTACCCGTTTTTGCAGTCACGTTAATTATACCGTCCGTTTTTTTTTTCCTACATAGTCCACGATTTCACCTAGCGTCCGTAACTCCGTTAATTCCTGTGGATTAATACCGCTCATGGAAGGATATTGCTTAGTTAAGGCGCCAAATATTTCTACTCGCTTAATGGAATCAATTCCTAAGTCCGCTTCTAGGTCCATGCTCATTTCCAACATCTCTGCCGGGTAGCCCGTCTTTTCACTGACAACGTCTAACAATATTTTTGATAAATCATTATCTATTTCGAGGGTAGCAGGAACTGCCGAAACCGTTGTATTTACCGAATGAATTCCATTGGAGGTAACCTTCACTTGAGCGGGAGTCCTGATATTTTGCTCAAGTGTACCAGCGGCATTTTGGTTGACATAACTAACGATTTCTCCAAGCGTTCGCAACTCTGTTAATTCCTGTGGATTGATGCCACTCATAGAAGGATATTGCTTCGTCAACGCGCCAAATATTTCTACGCGTTTAATCGAATCTATTCCTAAATCTGCTTCTAAATCCATTCCCATTTCTAGCATCTCGGCTGGATAACCCGTCTTTTCACTGACAACATCTAACAATATTTTTTCTAGTTCCGCATTATTGCTCGCAGGTGCGGCAGGAACAGTGGGTACAGATACAGGTGTTGTTACAGTTGCCGTAGGTGTAGCAACAGGTGCTGCGGTTGTTGGCGCTGCAGTACTTAGGTTACCTTTTGCGTTTTGGTTAACGTAATTTACGATTTCACCTAAGGTTCTCAACTCTGTTAATTCTTGTGGATTGATGCCACTCATGGATGGATATTGCTTGGTCAACGCACCAAATATTTCTACTCGCTTAATAGAGTCAATTCCCAAGTCCGCTTCTAAGTCCATTCCCATTTCTAGCATCTCGGCGGGATAACCCGTCTTTTCACTGACAACATCTAACAATATTTTTTCTAATTCCGCATTATTGCCCGTCGGAGCGGCAGGAGCAGCGGGTGTAGGTACCACAGGTGTTTCTACAGTTGTCGTAGCAACAGGAGCCGTTGTTGCTGGTGCTGTCGTATTTAAGCTACCTTTTGCGTTTTGATTTACATAATTAACAATCTCTCCCAAGGTACGTAACTCCGTTAATTCCTGTGGGTTGATACCACTCATGGAGGGATATTGTTTGGTTAAGGCACCAAATATTTCTACTCGCTTAATGGAATCAATTCCTAGATCCGCTTCTAAGTCCATACCCATTTCCAACATTTCTGCTGGATAGCCTGTCTTTTCACTAACCACATCTAGCAATATTTTTTCTAACGCACCATTGCCACCATTATTGGTAGTCACCGGAGCCGGAGCTACCATAGTTGGAACCGCGGCAACCGCTGGAGTACTAATGGGAGGAGCGACCTTTACTCCACCATTATTACCAGACACAGTTTCATTAGAGATAGCGTGGACACCATTGGTATTGGTAGCTGTATTAACTAGTGCAGATTGTTGGCCTCCAGAAATCTCATTCGTCAACACAGTCAGCAACTGTTGAGTTTGTTGGTGCTGGTCTTGCATCATTTTTTCAAATAAAGAAGTAGCCGAAGCCTGTTGCTGTTTGAGATGATTGAGGGTGGACTTCAATAAATCCAAGGTTTCTTTTTGTAACATTTCTTCTTGATTATTTAGGTGAACTGGAATGGATTCTACCTCCACAATTTTTTCCACTTCAACGATTTTTTCAATAATTTTTTCTGAACCACCTCCAGAAATTTTAAAGCCATTTGACATAACATCTTGATAGGCTTTTTGGGTTCCTTGAGAAACGTAGTTGTTTCCGCTTATTTTTACATTCATTTTACCAGGAGCCGCGAGTGTTTTTGGAGCACGATAATGAGGATCGATATTCGACAAGTTTAGTCCTAGAACTTTTAGTTCGACCACTGCCTGCCTGAATTGAAGATCACTATCTCGCTTTGCTTTAGGGTTGATCGCTACGGCATGAAAGTCTTTTCCTTTTAAAATATTTTTCACCAAATTTGTCAGCACTCCTTTTGGTCCAAATTCTACAAACACCCGTCCGCCTTTTTCGTAAATATTTTCAATCTGTTGTTTAAAAAATACTGGATTTAAAATCTGATCTTTTAAAACATTTTTTATATCTGCAATCTTAGCAGGATAAGGTTGCGCAGTTGAATTTGCGTAAACTGGTTGCTTGGCACGACTGAATTTTTGAGCTTCCACGAAACTGGCAAAAGGTTTTTGAGCATGCCCAACCAAACTTGTATGGAAGGCCGCCGAAACCGGTAGTGGAATTACTCGTAATCCTTTTTCTTTCAAATAATCTGTGGCATATTTAATCGCTGCCGTACTACCTCCCAAAACAATCTGATTGTCAGAATTGATATTTGCTACCGTAACACCTGGCAAATTACTGATGGCTTCCTGCACGGTTTCCAAGCTAGCTTTTACAGCCAACATGGTTCCACTATCTTTTCCATTATTGGAGTTAGACATGGCCTCTCCACGTTTTTGTGCCAGTCCTAAAAAAACATCATCCGTGAAAACACCTGCGGCCCATAGTGCCGTTAATTCGCCAAAACTATGTCCAGCTAAAAAATCTGGTTGAAATCCTGAGCGGCGTAAAGTCTTATACATACCCATACTCAACGTACCAATGGCAGGTTGTGCATAACGTGTATTGGTTAATTCCTTTTGCTGTTCATTTCGTTCTTCTTCCGAAAATGCAGGACGTGGAAAAATTTTACCACTTAATCTATCCATTTCATTATTAACATACAGCTGATCAATTTTCTCCATATCCTTTCGCATTTCTGGAAAAGCGTTGATCAATTCTCGTCCCATTCCTACATATTGCGAACCTTGTCCGGCAAATAGTGCCACCGTTTTATTTGTTGGTGTATTGATACCATTTGGTCGGAAATAAATTCCTTTAGGATGCGACCATGCTGAGGTCTGATTAGATAAATTTTGTGCAGCGATGGTCAAGAATTGAATCGCTTGGGATCGACTTTCGCTCACAAATCCTACTCGCGCAGCTGTGTTTGGAATAGTCGTTTCAATGGTGTCTACAAGTTTTTCGTAGGCCAAATGACCGGTCTTATCATTATCAAGTTCATTTATCGTCTGCCCGACGAGTTCTACTAATGCTTCCGGAGTTGGTGCATTCAGTAAAATTGCTCGGTAAGGTTGATGAATACGATAGGTTGTTAAAGGTGCTTTTTGGTATTCCTCCATCGCAATATGAACGTTGATACCACCAAAGCCAAAAGCACTAACTCCCGCTCGTCGTGGATTCCCATTTTTGATCCAAGGTCTGGTTTCGGTATTGATATAAATAGCGGATTCTTCAATATCGAATTTAGAATTTGGCTTTTCAACATTAATCGTAGGAGGTAAAATTTTATGGTGCAGGGCCAGGATAGCTTTGATCATTCCAGCAGCTCCAGCAGCGGCTTTGGTATGGCCAATCTGAGACTTCACACTACCTAAGGCAATGTGTTGTTTTTTGGGATTGTCGGCGCCAAAAACCATTTGCATAGAAGCAAATTCAGTAGGATCACCAGCCCCTGTACCTGTACCATGTGCCTCGAGTAAGCCCACAGTTGCGGGTGCGTATCCCGCATCTTCGTAGGCTCGATTCATGGCCAAAGCTTGTCCAGAAGAACGAGGCGCATAAACGGATTTGAAACGACCATCGCTGGAAGTTCCTACACCAGTAATGACGCTATATATTCGATCGCCGTCCCGTTCGGCATCTTCTAATCTTTTTAAAACCATCATACCAACTCCCTCTCCGATCAACATCCCATCCGCTTTATCGCTAAATGGACTGATGTTTCCCGATTTTGAAAAAGCAGGCGTTTTAGAAAAAGACATATACATAAAAGGAGAATTATCCGTATCCACACCACCCGTCAACATCAAATCACAACGTCCTTCTACCAATTCACTAAGTGACATTTTAATAGCACTTAGCGAAGCAGCACAAGCTGCATCCACGACAGAATTAATTCCACCAAGATCGAATCGGTTTGTAATTCGTCCAGAGATTACATTCCCTAATAAACCAGGAAAAGAATTTTCATTCCATCCTACATAAGCCTTTTTCATTTTATCCACAATGGGTGGAATATCCGTTTCTGCGACTCCACTACTGCGTAGTGCCTTTTCCCAAATTGGATATTGCAACCGAGCGATTAACGGCGTGATCAATTTTTGACCTCCACCAACTCCTAAAAGACAACCTGTTTTGGCTTTAACTTCCGCTGTAAATTTCTCGGAATCTCTTCCATAACCAGCGTCAGCTAGGGCATCTCGCGCAGCCACCAAACCTAACAATTGAGAGGCATCTGTTACTTCTAAAATGTTGGGTGGTAAACCAAATTCCAGTGGGTTGAAATCAATCTCTGGAAGGAAGCCTCCACGCTTACAATAAGTTTTATCAGGTGCCATCATATCGGGATCATAATAATCATCGATAGACCACCTAGAATCAGGAACATCTTTGATACTATCTTTTCCAAGAATGATATTGTTCCAAAAGGTATCAACATTAGCTGCATCAGCAAAAATGGCTGATAAACCGATTACCGCAATGGGCGTATTTTTTAGAGAACTAGTGTTTTTCAATTATTTAAAATTTCAGTTTTTTATTAAATGGTTACTCGGTATAATTCTTCTTGTTTGTCCAATAGTCGTCTTCCCTTGGCGGTACAAAGTCCACGCATATAAGGGAGCAATATGCCGAAAGTGAGGCGTTCTTTACTAAATTCTGAGACAGGAAACTGATTATTATCTTTAAGCAGCTTCAGTAAGGCTAGCACCGTTTTGGTAGCTACTTCCTTATCCATATCCGAAAGGAATATATCATCTTCGATGGCCCAACTGGCCATATCCTGTAACTGTTGATGTGCGAAATTGCCCGTTTTTTTATAGGATTCATTGAGCAGACCTGGATAATAATGAATAATATCATTAAAGAAATTAGGATTTACTAGGCTCGCTCGTAGTAAAATCTGTTGGTAAAGATGTCCCATTGCTTCGATCGCATTCGAAGAATTGTCAATAATATCCTGATTTTCTTTTTTTATTTGGGTGTGATAATCACCTAAACAGGCCTTCAACAGTTCTGTTTTATTTTCAAAATGTTGATAAATTGTTCGCTTTGAAGTTCTTAAATCTTTGGCTAATCGATCTAATGGTACCGTCTTTACTCCCTGAGCGAGAAAGATTTTCATAGCCGTCTTAATAATTAATTCTCTGGTTATCATACACTTTATGAATTAACAAAACATTCATTTGAACTAATGGTACTTAAAAAGTTTCTTGCGTACCATGTAAAAGTAAGCATATTTCTTTGAATTCCAACTTCAACAATAGATTCATTTAATAAATCGTAGATAGGAATACCCTTGCCTATTTGGACTCATTGAGGTATTTTGCATAAAACTCGAGTGGTTTTGATAGATTTTTTTCTGTAACTTCATTTA
>CAZYAC010000097.1:0-5297 GCA_964645475.1 uncultured Saprospiraceae bacterium
GTTAAGTCAATATTTCTCAGGGTAGGGATTTTGAATAAATTTTCAAAGTCTGGTTGCCAAGTTCCTGCACCCGCATCCTCAGGATCTTCGGGAAGTCCATTATTGAAAATGAAAGGAAATATTTCTAAGATGGGAATGCCAGCAGGAAAAAAGTCTCCAAAAATAGTATGTCCTCCTTGACTGTGACATTCATTACAATTGGTAGAAAAAAGGTCGAGTCCTAATTGTTCTTGTGCCGTAAATCCAGCAAATCCATTAGCAGCCTCTTGATCAAACCGAGAATTAAAGGTAGTCATGGAAGAGATAAATTGAACCAATGCTTCTGCAATTCGATCTTCCGTAATAGCGGCATCTCCAAATGCCTCCGTAAATAATTGTGGATAGTAACTAGTCTCACCGAGCTTTTGAGCAATATCGTCCATATCCGCCCCAATTTCGTTTTCGTCTGTCAAAGGAAGACGAATCATCGTTCTTAAATCTGATTCGCTCATGTCCCAGAAGAAATGATCTTTATTGGTCCAGGCAATATCATTGAGATGCATGGAGTTTCTTAGTGTGGGTGCTGTAAGTCCATCACTTACTGGTTTATTTTCAGCGAAGGACATTGCCTGATTGTGACAAGTCGCGCAGGACATAGTCTCGAGAGACGATAGTTTTTTATCATAAAATAGTACGCGTCCCAAGGTAGCGCCGTTATTGGTAATCTCTGCGAAAGATAAACTGTCAATACCACCGCCTTCGTACCCTAAGTCGATGGTATCATCATCAGCGCTGAGAAGGTGTTCCGGAAAAGTAATATCAGCGTAATCGTAGGGATCATCCGGTAAATCGGGAATATCGTTGACGGTAGTGAAAATAAAATTGGTATCCGGTGGACGGTAATATGATTTACCACCAAACGGGTATCAGCCTTCAAATTTTTTATCAAAAAAAAGAAGAAAAAAAGGTAACTTGTGCAGCTATTTTAGTTTCCTTTGAATATTAATTTTTTAAGTAAACATGCGAAAATCTTACGGAAATACTTGGTGGGGAAAACAATGGCTTAACGTTTTAAAGCAAATTGATTTTTCTAATCGTCTACCTAGAGGGCGTACCTATGCCAACAAAGGACTGGCTCGTGATATTCAAATTCAAGGGAAAAATATTTTTGCAAAAGTACAAGGCACTCGACCTCGTCCTTATAAGGTTTCATTCACTATTCGGTCTTTTTCTAATCAAGAAAAGGCAAAAATTATCGAAGCAGTCATTGAACATCCAATGCACTTATCTGCCCTATTAAATCGGAAATTACCGCCGGCCCTCATGGAACTCTGCGCCAGAAAAGGGGTAGCACTTTTTCCTTCCTCATGGAACGATCTCGAAGGGAGTTGCTCTTGTCCTGACTGGGCTGTTCCTTGTAAGCACATGGCCTCCGTACTTTATTTGATCGCCAACGAAATTGATCAGAATCCTTTTCTAGTTTTTGAATTACATGAATTTGATTTATTTGCAGCGTTAAAAAAAGCAGGATATACTACTCAAGAACATCAAGATATTCGTATCCTCTCCTTAGCACGTTTATGGGAGGATTTGACGGAGCGGAAATTATCTACAAAAAATCCAGTACTTGGATTGGACCAAATAGACTTTTCAGTGATTCCACCTTTGAAAGAAGACTTGATGACCATTCTTTCTAGTAAACCAGTTTTCTTTCCAGCGGGTGATTTTAAAAAAATAATTGATACCAATTATACTCGACTTAATAAAGATTTGTTGAAAACTACTACCTCAGACGCTCCTTCAACAGCATTGGATAATCAAAAAGATTCGATTGAAGATTTAGAAATTATTCTTTCTGAAAAAGGAACTTTCCTCGACGCTAGTTTTCGAGATAAATCTGATAAGGTTTTATTTAGTTTTACTAAACCAGACGAGTTGATGGATTGGTTGGATGATTTATCTTTTCTTAGAGTTCAACAGTACGCACCGGCATTACGTGGTTTGTGGATAGCGTGGGTGTACGCACGGCAACTGGCGAAACAAGGAGCGATCATCCCACAGTTATTGGTTGATGAAAACGAAGCGTATATCGTACGATGGATTCCCGCCTTATTAAATTCCGTAGTAAAAAATCTCCATGATTTAGTTGGAGTTCTAGTTCCTGAAAATATATTGTTTTATAAAGCTGGGACCAAAATTAAACAACCTATTATTGCTGATTTTTTTACAGCACTGACTAGTGTTTTTTTGACTAGACTAGTAACTAAGCATACGAAGGTAAAAGATCGATTTTGGCCTATAGAAGTAGTTCAGTTATTTTTTAATCAAAAGGCGGAACCATTTAACGATTACGAAACCAAAGATTATCCAGTATCAATTCAGTTGTGGCTCAACAAATTTTATATCATTGAAAAAGAATTTGTTCCGGTCATTAAGGTGGATGATTCCGAAGAAGGATTTGCGGTGGAAGTAGCTTTTGAGGATAAACGAAAAAAGACCCGTCCCGTATTTGGTTTGAAAGCATTATTAGAAAAAAAGCAGTATGCTGATATTAGAATGGATGCCTTGCGAGACCTTGCAATGCTCTCTGAATATTTTTCGGGGATTAGTGATTTGGTTAAATTAAAAGGAAAAGCTCCTTTGCTTTTTAATGAGATAGAATTTGTAGATATTCTTTTTAAAATACTACCAACGATCCGATTATTCGGAATCAAAGTGGTATTGCCAAAAGCATTGCGCAAGATCATCAAGCCACAGTTGTCCATGCAGATTTCTGCGGAAAACTCAGGAGTGGTTAAGAAAAAATCCCTCGTTAATTTAGATGAATTGCTCAATTTTGATTGGCGGATTGCCTTGGGAGATACCACGATATCGCGAACGGAATTTTTAAAAATGATCAAGCAATTTAAAGGGATTGTTCGTTACCAAAATCAGTATGTTTTTTTTGACGAAGCAGAACTTACTAAATTAATTCACGCCTTAGAAAATCCACCAGAACTAGACGGACAAGAGCTTTTACAGGTTGTTTTAGCGGATGAATACAAAGGAGCTAGTATTGAAATAACGCCAGAACTTCGTCAACTAATAGATGAACTACTAAGCACAGAAACCATAGAGCCACCGATTAGTTTGGAAGCGACCTTACGACCGTATCAGCAAAGAGGATATGAATGGTTATACAAAAATACCAGACTAGGATTTGGCAGTCTGTTAGCAGATGATATGGGACTCGGCAAAACGCTGCAAGTCATCACCACCTTACTCAAATTAAAAGAGGAAGGGAGCTTGGATGAGCAGAAAGCGTTGGTGGTCGTGCCTACTACTTTGCTAACCAATTGGGACAAAGAAATCAAAAAATTTGGACCTGAATTGATCACCCATATCTATCACGGTACTAATCGCCAACTCGCCCCCATCGAGGATGCAGATGTGCTACTGACGACCTATGGTGTGGTACGAGGAGAAGTTGCCAAACTGCAAAAATACCATTGGTTGATTATGGTGATCGACGAAGCACAGAATATTAAAAATCCGGCGACGGCACAGACGAAGGCGATCAAAAAAATCAAAGTGCCCATTAAAGTGGCGATGAGTGGAACCCCCGTAGAAAACCGGATGAGTGAGTATTGGAGTGTTTTTGATTTTGCGAATAAAGGGTATCTCGGAACTTTGAAAAAATTTAAAAATGAATATGCAAAGCCCATCGAAGCTGATCGTGATTTAGTTAAACTGAAAAAATTTAAAAAGATCACTGCGCCTTTTATCATGCGGAGAGTTAAATCAGATAAATCGATTATCAAAGATCTACCCGAAAAAATAGAGCAAGATCAATTTTGTCAATTGACACCAGAACAAGCTGCGATTTATCAAAACATTGTGGATAAAACCATGAAGCGTGTGGAAACGGCTGAAGGTGTCGAACGAAAAGGGTTGGTATTGATGTTGATTACGGCGCTTAAACAAATCTGTAACCATCCTTATCAGTATCTAAAAAAAGGAGATAAAGCGGCTAATTTATCTGGTAAGACGATGCTGCTATTTCAGTTGTTGCAACAAATTTTAGACAACGGTGAAAAGACCCTGATCTTTACACAATACCAACAAATGGGAACCTTACTCCAACAATTACTAGCAGATAATTTTGCCTTGACCGCACCGTTTTTGCATGGCGGTATTAGTCGAAAGGGTAGGGATGAGATGGTGGAAGATTTTCAAAATAACCGATCCACCCGAGTGATGATATTATCCTTGAAAGCAGGAGGTACCGGTCTTAACCTAACAGAAGCTAGCAATGTAATTCATTACGACCTTTGGTGGAATCCCGCAGTAGAAGCACAAGCGACGGATCGAGCTTATCGGATCGGACAAAAACGAAATGTAATGGTGCATCGTTTTATCACCCAAAAAACCTTTGAAGAAAAAATAAATGAATTACTAAAATCTAAAAAAGAGCTGGCCAATCTAACCGTAGCGAATGGAGAGAAGTGGATTGGAGATTATGATAATGCGGAGTTACGAGAATTGGTTAGCTTGCGATAGTTAGATTAGCCAACTGGCATATAACAGAGGATCTATCAAAAATAGACAGACTTATCACTTACTCAAATAATATATTTTATTCAACCTTAAATATTTATGAAACAGACACTGGCACAATTAGCCCTAGTTGTAAAAGACTACGATGAAGCCATTAATTTTTATACAAAAAAATTACATTTTCAATTGATCGAAGACACCAAGCTCAGTGAGGTCAAACGCTGGGTAGTGGTCAAGCCACCGGGATCCACTGCGGCAGGTCTGTTATTAGCTAGAGCTGCCAATGAAGAACAAGCTTCCCGGATTGGGAATCAGACGGGAGGACGTGTTTTTTTGTTTTTGTACACCGATAATTTTGACCGTGATTTTCAGAACTTATTGGACCATAACATAACCATTGTTCGGCCACCCAAGACCGAAGAATATGGTAAAGTAGCGGTCTTTGCGGATTTGTATGGGAATCTATGGGATTTGATTGAGCCGGCGGATTCGTCTAAGGTTTGATTATAGAATTCGGCAGGTGATTCACCAATTGACTACTAACAGATTAACTAATGAGTCTGCTCTGAAAAGTGTTTTTCTCGCAGAGTTCGCAAAGGCGCAAAGTTTTTTTAACGTGCATATCTTTTATCGTGAATTAGTTATCCATTAAATTGATAATTAATGTAGGATATTTTTTCAAATCTTTGACTTTTCGGAGTGGATTCACCGATTCACAAAAGGGAGTGTAACCTTGCGTAGATACCTCGATGGCTCAGCTTTGGGGAGTGTCATTTCAAATT
>CAZYAC010000097.1:5397-7864 GCA_964645475.1 uncultured Saprospiraceae bacterium
CGTTCTCCCTGAAGTACACCACTAATACTTTGGATAGTTTCTTTCAAAATAGAAATAGCTTTTTCGATATCGGATCCATAATCTAGGCCGATGTTAAATTCGTGGCGCATAAATCCATCGAGGGTATAGTTGATTACTGGATTTTTAATTACACTAGCATTTGGAATATAAATGTCTTTTCCATCAAAAGATTTTATTTGTGTATTTCGGATATTCAGCGCTACAACTTTTCCCTTGATGCTGTCTAGTTCAACGATATCTCCCACTCGAAAAGGACGATTGAAAGCAAGGATAATTCCGGATAAAAAATTCTCACCAATATCTTTAAACGCAAAACCAAAAATCACCGCACTGATGCTTGCACCAGTCAGTAGACCACCCGCCATTCCAGCCAGTCCGATAACATTCATCACGACCATCAAAGCAAAGAGGACGATGGCTATTTTTACAATTCTACTCAGAAAAGCAGCTAGCAAAGGATCGTCCATCCGTTCGGTAAGCTTTCGATTAGCTATTTTCCGACTTTGGTTGGCAATAAATAATAAGACGTAAAAAATTAGAATAGCCATGATTAACTTAGGAAAAAGCGTAATAAAGCCATTGTAATAGATTTGTAGATTTGCCGATAAATCATTTAGAAATTCGTTGATCATGTTTTTGATTTTTTGAGGAATGTTATTTTAGAATTTATTTGAAAGGCAAGATAACTTGAATTATTCAGAACCTTTTATCATCATATGTTCAAGTGCTTAATCGGTGATCTCTCATCCATTCTACCATTATTTCTATTTTCTTAAAAAATGGGAACTAATATTCTTTTTCATTGGTTTTACGAGCATGAATAACAAGATTAAAAATATCAAACAAAAAGAAACTGGTCACAGGAAAATTCCCTGCGCTGGAGAAATCGTGAGTTGATATTTTAAAATATAAAAACCAAATCGAGGCTCGGCAGGAATTACCTGTCGGGCTTTTTTTATGGGGAGTCCCGTCGTTCGTATCATATTTCCTATTTCCGTCCGTAGCCAAGTTGGTAAGGCATCGGCCTTTTAAGCCGAGGATCGCAGGTTCGAGCCCTGCCGGACGGACTATTTCCACGGTAATAAATGTGTGTGAAAATCAACAAATTGTTTTTTATTTCTCTAGTAATTTAGTATATTTGCTGATCCATTTAGAATAAAGTTTAATGACTTCATAGCACTATAATACTATTACTAATGAGCAAAAAAAAAGGTTCTCGAAAAAAAGATAAAGTGGTCGCTCCCGATCGAGCCGTTACTGAAGACGGCAATATTTCGTTAAGCGGAATGTATCAGGATTATTTTTTGGATTACGCTTCCTATGTAATCTTAGAGCGAGCAGTACCTTCCATTGAGGATGGACTGAAACCAGTACAACGTCGAATCTTACACGCCCTTAAAAAAATGGACGATGGTCGTTATCATAAAGTGGCCAATGTGATCGGGCAGACCATGCAATACCATCCACACGGAGATGCAGCCATCGGAGATGCCCTAGTTAATCTGGGACAAAAAGACCTATTGATTGACCCGCAGGGAAACTGGGGAGATCAGCGAACGGGAGACAGTGCTGCTGCACCGCGATATATCGAAGCTAGATTGACCAAATTTGCCCTCGAAGTAGCCTTTAATCCACAAACGACAGAATGGCAATATTCCTACGATGGTCGTAACCAAGAACCCATCAATCTGCCGATGAAATTTCCCCTCGTATTGGCGCAGGGCGTCGAGGGAATTGCAGTGGGATTGTCTACTAAGATTATGCCCCACAATTTTATTGAACTTATCCGAGCTTCGATTAAAATTTTACAGGATAAACCTTTTAGAATTTTACCAGATTTCCAGACGGGTGGACTGATCGATGTCAGTGAATACAATCTTGGTAAACGGGGAGGTAAAATAAAAGTGCGGGCGAGAATCGAACAGAAAGACAAGACTACCTTGTTGATAAAAGATTTACCCTATAATGTTACCACCACTAACTTGATTGATAGCATTATCAAAGCCAACGATAAAGGGAAAATTAAAATCAAAAAAGTAATTGATAACACTGCTAAAGAGGTAGAAGTGCAGATCGATCTTGCAGCGGGAATTTCTCCACAGGTAACGATGGATGCACTCTATGCTTTTACCAATTGTGAAGTATCTATCTCCCCCAATGCTTGTGTGATTATTGATGATAAACCACATTTCCTTTCGGTTAACGATATTCTAAAAGTTTGTACGGAACGAACCAAAGCCTTGCTAAAACTGGAATTGGAAATCAAACTATCCGAGCTACAAGAAAAATGGCATTTTGCAAGCCTTGAAAAAATCTTTATTCAAAATAGAATTTATCGTGAAATTGAAGAGTGTGAATCTTGGGAAGAAGTACTCAAGGTAATTGCCAAGGAACTTAAAAAATATGTGATCACTCCAGCGGATGGTAAGGCCAAGAAAGGAGATAA
>CAZYAC010000097.1:7964-14663 GCA_964645475.1 uncultured Saprospiraceae bacterium
AAAGAAGGTTTTATCGGGTCAGGACTTAAAAAAGATGAGTTTGTTTGTGATTGTGCGGATATTGATGATATCATTGTTTTCCGTAAAGATGGCGTCATGAAAGTAGTGCGGATGGGGACGAAAGTTTTTGTTGGCAAAAATGTTTTACACGTTGCGGTATGGAAAAAAGGAGACGAACGGATGATTTATAATATGATCTATCTGGACGCCAAAACCGGTAAGTCGATGGCTAAGCGTTTTCCTGTAAAAGGAATCACCCGTGACCGAGACTACGATCTCACCAAAGGCGCCAAAAGCTCGCGGATACATTATCTGTCCGCTAATCCCAACGGAGAATCTGAAGTAGTGACGATCGTTTTATCACCCACCTCAAAAGCTCGGAAAAAAGTATTTGATTATTATTTCGAAGAATTGGATATCAAAACCCGTTCAGTGAATGGAAATATTGTTACGCGATACCCCATAAAAAAAGTGACCCTTAAAGAGGTCGGTAAATCTACTTTGGGCGCACGAAAAATATTTATGGATAATGTCAGCGGTCGTCTTAATACCGAAGAACGTGGTGTATCACTCGGAGACTACGATACCGGAGATAAAATTCTTGCCATTTATAAGGATGGTAGCTACGAGGTAAACGAAGCGGACCTAACCAAAAAATACGAAACTAAAGAACTCTTACACATCGGTAAGTTTAGTACTAAATTGGTTATCAATGCGGTCTATTTCGATGGAGGTAAAAAGTGGACTATGGTTAAACGCTTTCAAGTTGAGACCACAACAGACAATACTAAATACAGTTTTATAACAGAACATCGTAGTTCAAAACTATTTTTCGTTTCTGTTAAACCAAGACCTGTGATTCTCTACGATGTAAAAGAGAAAAAAGAAAAGGTAGAGTACGAATTAAATATTGCAGACTTCATCGATGTTAAGGGTTGGAAAGCAGTTGGTAACAAGTTGGAAGAAAGTCGAATCACCAACGTACGGGACAATACGAATAACAAGAAGAAATTATCTCCAGGTGATTCCATTGATTTTGATGTGGATGATAAAGGTCAGGGTAAGATGTTTTGATGCGGGACTGTTCAAAATTTTGTGTCTTTCAAATTCAATCTCAACCTCAAAAACAACTTCAATTTTCCCTCTAAGGTGAATGATTTTTAAAATATTGATTATCAATTAATTAGAGACCCCTATCTTTAGGCATTGCGATTGAGGTTGAAGTTGTTTTTGAAGTTTCAAATTTATTATGACACAGTTTTATTAAACAGTCCCTCTGATACTGGTTAGCTTGCCACTAACGTGAAATTTGCGGTTGAGGCCTGGCCTTGCTGACTGCAAGTCAGACAGGGAAGCCAGCCAATACATTAAGCAATCAATAGATTTTCTAAAACAAATTTATACGGTGACAACCAAAGATTACCAAGCACTTGCTCCCTCCATTCCACGTCAGCCTGGCGTGTATCGTTTTATCAATAAAGAGGATGTTATTCTTTATGTGGGTAAAGCAAAGGATTTGAAAAGTCGGTTGTCATCTTACTTCGGTCAGCGCAAAGATCGGGTACGGAAAACAAAGGTGATGGTGAAAAATGCGCATCGTATTGAATTTACGGTCGTCGATACTGAAGCGGATGCCTTGCTACTGGAAGCTACATTGATAAAAAAACACCAACCGCGCTATAACGTCGCCCTTAAAGACGGAAAGACTTATACCTATCTAGTCATTAAAAAAGAGCGTTTCCCTAGAGTCTTTTTGACAAGACGATTTATTCGGGACGGCTCTACCTATTTCGGTCCTTATACTTCCAAAAATCGGATTAAGATCATTCTCGATCTAATCAAAGAATTATTTCCTTTACGTACTTGTAACTATAACTTATCCAAGCAAAATATTGAAGCGGGAAAATTTAAAGTCTGTTTGGAATACCATATTAAGAACTGCTTGGGTCCGTGCGAAAATCTAGAAACGGAAGAAAATTACAATAAAAAAATTGAGCAAATTAAGAACATGCTCAAAGGTAATTTTGCAGCGGTAAAGAATCATTTTAAAGAAGAGATGATTAGTCTAGCCGAAAATATGGAATTTGAAAAAGCCGCTCAGATCAAAGACAAACTGACGGCTTTTGATAATTATCAGGGCAAGTCTACGATGGTAAGTCCAACTTTGAGAGACCTTGATATTTTTTCGATTACTGACGATGAAAAATTAGCTTTTGTAAATTATATCAAAGTACTGAATGGAGTAGTGGTCAATACCTATACTCAAGAATTGGTCAAAAATTTGGACGATGACGTTACCGAATTACTAGAATATACCATTGTACAACTGAGAGATAAATTTAATAGCATTGCACCTGAAATAGTGGTACCCTTTCAGTTGACACCTCCAGCAAAAGATATTCTGGTTACTATCCCTAAAATTGGTGATAAACGTAAATTACTGGACCTCTCCGAAAAGAATGGAAAATATTTTATGTTCCAGCGGAAGAAAGAAGATTTGAATCGGATGAATAAACAAACACCCGCTGAACGAATTTTGCGGACCTTGCAATCTGACTTGCAGATGGATAGCCTACCGTTGCACATTGAGTGTTTTGATAACTCTAATATGCAAGGTTCCTTTCCAGTTGCTTCTTGTGTCGTTTTTAAAAATGCCAAACCCGCCAAAAAAGATTATCGACATTTTAATATCAAAACGGTGGTGGGGCCAGATGATTTTGCCTCGATGACCGAAGTCGTACACCGTAGATATCGCCGACTTTTGGATGAAGACCAACCATTACCCCAACTCATCATTATTGACGGAGGAAAAGGACAGCTGAGTGCAGCGCTAGAAAGCTTGAAAGTCTTGGGACTGGATAAAAAGATAACGATCATTGGGATTGCTAAAAGACTAGAGGAAATTTTTTTCCCTAACGATTCTATTCCATTGTATATCAATAAAAAATCCGAATCCCTTAAACTTATCCAACAACTACGAAACGAAGCTCATCGTTTTGCGATTACTTTCCATAGACTCAAACGTTCCCAGAATTTTACCTCTACAGAGCTTACCAATATCCCCGGAATTGGAGAGAAAACGGCTGCTAAATTATTACAGGAGTTTGGATCGGTTAAAAAGATAAAATTAGCCACCCATGCTGATCTTGCGGCGGTTATTGGTCAAGGAAATGCGGGGAAGATTCTTGCCTATTTTAATAATCAGGAAAAAAAATCTTAGGTTTGGGAAAACATTTGTTTTTTTTGTGACGAATCCATGTTTCCTTTATCTTAAAAATACACAACCCTAGTTTAGATTTTTTTAGGCCCAAATTATCTAAGCACAACTTCATCTATAAAACCTCTAGGTTGCCATAGATTTATTAGCAAAATACTTCTGTACAATTTCATCTAATATCTCAGCATTTAAAGGTTTATTCCTAAACTCAGAAATGACCTTCATGTTTTCTGCTCGTTCTTTGTCATGTTTGTTTAAAGAAGTAGTCAACATGACTATTATTTTTGAAGGTTGCCCTTCAAATTGGGTTTCGTATTTTTCTAAAAACCCCCAACCATCTAATGTGGGCATATTGATATCTACAAAAATAATGTCAGGACTTGGTAATCCATTTTCATTAGGAGTACTTAGATAATCAAGTGCTTCTTGCCCATTTAATTTGGTAACGATTTGGTTACAAGAACCATGATTCTGAATGACAAATTGATGTATTATCTATATCCTTTCTTTATTGAAAATCAATTTCGTACAAACTCAGTTTGAAACTTTGATGGCTTATAGGATACAAGGTTATTCACGTAAATATATTAATTAAAATGACAATAAAACAACTGTATTAGAAATAACAAACTAGGTAAGATCAATAAAAAAAGTGAATTAGGGAGAATGAAAAATGAAAATGCTGGTGTTCTGTGTTTCTTAAAATATTAGGAGTGATTACCGAATTTTTTCCTGGTTTTTAATTTATAATTGTCGGCTGCGGATTTTCTCTTGTAATCCTTCATCTTTACCTCCTTTTTGTTCCAGTGCTTTTTGCCATTCGACGATGGCTGCTTCTGTTTTTCCAATTTGAAAGAGGATATCTCCATAATGCTCGAGAATTCCTGGGTTGGAGTTGCCGCCATTATCAATGGCTTTTATCAACCATTCACGGGCGCTTTCATATTCTTTCATTTGATACAAAATCCAGCCGTAAGTATCCTGAAACTGAGATTGATTCGGACGGAGCTCATTCGCAAGAGCAGACATTTTTTTTGCCTTTTCCAATTGAACACCGCGTTCCGCAAGGTAAAAACTATAATTATTAAGCAAGTTGAAGTCTTTTGGGTTAAGCTGTAGAGCTTTGTCCATATTGGTGTCTGATAAAGTGTGTTTACCCATCCGGTGATACACTCCACCGAGCCGTGCATATAAGTCAAATTGTAGTCGTGGATTTTTACGAGCCATCAATAATGCTTGCTGGTAAGAACTGATGGCTGCTTGATTCTTTTGTTGAAAATCCAGCGCCACTCCGTTAAAATAGTATGCTCCAGCTTGATTAGGAAACAAATCAATTGCTTCATTTGAAATGGTTAGCAAAGTATCATAACTATTCGTCTCCAGATTGATGTACATGATCTGATCGTAAATACTATAGATGGTATTATTCAGCGAACGTGCTTTTAAATATTTTTTTAAGGCTTGTCTTTTTCGCCCAGAGTAATAAAGCAAATCACCTGAAACTGAATAGGCTTTGGCTTCTTTGGGATGTTGTTCTTCTAGAATCGTGGCCAATTGTAAGGTCGCGTTCATTACGGGTTCGTTGGGTGTATCCACCACTTGACGAATGTAAGGAAGAATCTCTTTTATCTTCAGATCTATATCTACATCCGGTTTTGAAAAGACGGGTTGTAAACTATTCAGATAACTAACGTCGTCTCCTTCAACTTTTTGCCGGTCAGCTAGAGCGATACTCGCTTTTGCATCGTTCGGATCAATCTCAAGAATTCTTTCATATGTCTTGGCAGCGTTGTCTTGATCTTCTAGCTGCCGATACAAAGAAGCGAGCAGGTGATAATATTCGATATTGTGCGGATCCGATTTGATCAACATTTGATACGTCTCAATCGCTTTATCAGGTTGTCCGATTCCAAGATACAAAGCTTGTTTTTTCCGAGATATTTCTTCAGAAATACCGATCCGTTCTTCTAACATAGAGTAGACCTCAATAGACTTTTCAGGCTTTTTGGCCTTCATCAATAGAAAGGCCCATTTAATATAATAGTACTCGTTGTAAGGTGCTTCACTGACCAGCTTTTCAAAAATTTTGGCCCCATCTTTATATTTTCCCTTGCGGTCCAATATGTCTGCTAAAAACATTTGATACCACGGATTCTGTGGATCTCCGTTGATGGCCATTTTTATGCTGGCCATTGCCTTGTCTACATTGTCGAGCACATCATAGAGCCGTGCTAGTTCGTAGGCTGCAGCATGGTTGTTTTTATCCCGTTTGAGGACTTCTTTAAATAGATATGCCGCATTTTCGTAATTACCTAATACCTTCTCACGGGATGCATCAATAAAGATTTTTTCCGTTTCTACCTGTTCTTCTGAAGGCCGCGTTTGTGCGGACAAAGAAAGGGTAGCGCCTGCAAGCAGACTTGTGGTTAGTAAGAAAATGAAAAAGCGACGAATAATCATATTATGTATTTTGAAAAATCACCTAAACTAAGTTCAGATGGTTTTCCTTGGTAATCTACCTTATTGCCTAGCATAGAATTGCTCATATTGGCATTGGTGACGGTACTGTCTTCTTGGACAATACTATTATTGATAACGGAACTATTTACTAAAGAATTGTTTCCAATGGAAGTATGGGGACCGATGACTGAATTTTTGACAACGGCGTTTTTACCAATAAAACAGGGTGGTAAAATTACGGCATTTTCAACAGTTGCACTAGGATCAATGTGATTTTCCGTACCCATAAAGGTTAACATCCGCTGATTTGTGTAGACTACTGCGTCTTTATTTCCACAATCTAACCACTCGTCGATCTTTCCTGGGCGGAATTTTAGCCCTTTTGCCTTCATATTCTCAAGCGCACTTGTCAGTTGATATTCTCCCTTATCCTTGATTTCGTTGTCAATCACATACTGTAACTCATTGCGAAGATTTTCACCATCTCTAAAGTAATAAATACCCACGATGGCTAAATCAGAGACAAAAACCGGAGATTTTTCTACAAAATCGGTAATTACTTGGTTATTATCCACTTTTACCACTCCAAATGCAGAAGGATCTTCTACTTTTTGTACCCAAATCACTCCGTCTTCATCAGGATCAAAGTCAAAACTAGCACTAAATAACGTATCGGAGAAGGCTACAAAGCAGTTCCCTGAAAGACTTTCCTTTGCACAAAGGATGGCATGGGCGGTACCCAACGGCTCATGTTGCTGATAAACGCTTCCTTTTGCCCCTAAGGAAGCAGCGATATCCATCAGTTGTTGTGGAACCTCAGGGCCAAAATCACCGATAATAAAGGCGATTTCATCAACTTTACCAGGATATCCCTTCGTGAGATCTTCCACAAGTCTTTGCACCATCGGTTTTCCAGCAATTTTTACCAGTGGTTTTGGGGTAGTCAATGTGTGTGGTCGTAGACGGGACCCACGTCCAGCCATTGGAATAATAATCTTCATCTTTAAGAATTGTGTGTTTTA
>CAZYAC010000098.1:0-14642 GCA_964645475.1 uncultured Saprospiraceae bacterium
GTTTTGATTTATGTGGTGTTCGGGAGTTATGGGTTTTGAATTGATTCAGAAAGCTAGAGCATCAACTTTATATTACTGATTGGAAATTTTAATGAGGTCCGTGATTTTTTGTTTGATTTTATGAAATGGAATTAGAAATTATCAATCTAAGGAAAAGAATGATATTCTTTCTTAGAATTGCAGGCTGCAAATATAACATGTTATTTACGAATTAAACACTACACCCGCTGGGTGGGCCCACCCCTGAATTTGACCGAAGGTCTGTATATGTGCGCCTTGCAACGCACAAAAACCAACACCAAACTCCTGGCTCGACTATAACTCGTACAGCTTCGCCACCCTAACTCAGGACAACTCCCACGTTAGTTATGTAAAAAATAAAAAAAGCGCGCTGTGAATTCACAAATAAATTCTATAATAAGTAAAGATTAGATTACTTATAGGTGACAAAAATACAAAAAATTGTTTTAAATACAAAAAATAACATACATTTTGATTGAAAAAAATGATAGAGAAAACCTGAATAGTGCGTGAACTAGATCAAAAGTCCAATAATTCTAATGCAATGCTGCTCTAATCTCCAACCCATCGATAATCTCTCCTTCCTTTTCCACCCACCAAGCTAGACGATCGTACACCTGTTTTTCTGGAAAATATTCTAGCGCCATTTTTACAAAAATATGTCCGTGCTTCGCTTCTGAAGCCCAGAGGATTTTATAGAAGCGGTGCAGATCTGGCGTTTCTTGTGCCTCGGATACCATCCGAAAACGTTCCGCGCCACGCGTTTCTACCACAGATGCGACAAGCAATCTATCCAGAAATCGCTCCTCACGACCAGAATGACATAAGGCTAATAATTTTTTTAGATATGGATCTGCTCCGATGGAGTGGACCATTGGAACGCCGTGCGCGACCATCAATTCGTATACTTGCTGGAAATGCTCCAACTCTTCGATGCCCGTGGCAATCAAATCTGGAATGATAGCGGTTCGATCAGGATATTTAGCGACAAAACTCATGGCCATCGCGCTGGCTTTACGTTCACAATCGAGATGATCTTGTAAAAAAGACGGAAAATCGTTCATCACCGCTGCAATCCATTCCGGCTTACTAGCAACTGCTAAATCTAGGTTGAGTTTCATAATTATTCTATTTTTGTCAAAGATAATCATTCATCTACATTTTAGCGGCTATTTCTAGTGGTGATTTATCTAAAATTCCTTCTTTTTTTATAACTTGTTTAAGACTACAAATTATTCTTCCAATAGGACCTTCTACTTGATTAGAAGTTAAATTTTGCAAAATGAAAATTGAAAAGCCGCTTCTACTTTTTTTATTCTTTATAATTTTCCTTTGTCAACAAGGTTTTACTCAATGCGATTCAGACAGCACGGAGATTACTATTAATATTCGTACGGATCAGTTTTTTGGAGAAACCTCTTGGGAATTGAATGGCCTTACCGAAACCTATGCTTTTATTGAGGAAGGTGATCTTACTGTAAGGGATTCTTTGTATTCTTGGACCTACTGTGTACCTAATCAAGATTGTGTTTCCTTTACGATCTATGATGATTTTAATGATGGTATATTAACTCCAGGATTTTATAATGTTGAAGTCGATCAAGTAGAAGTTGTTTTTGGTACTGCTTTTGGAAGTTCCGAAACTACGATCCTCGTTTGTGCCCCTGGGCAAAGTTGCAACAATGGAATATTAGCGGATTTAGATAGCATTTATGTAGCGGAAACAAATAATATCTACTACCAATTTACAGCCGATACTACCGGTAATTTTTCAATCTCCACTTGCGAGCTCAATGATTGTGATACCAAAATTTGGGTATACGGAGAATGTCCTAGCACACAGCCTCCTAATAATAATCAAGGAACTATTTTTTATGATGATAACGAAGGAGGATGTGGTTTACAGGCTCAAGTAAATGCATTGTTGAATGCAGGGACAACTATTTATATTCGAATAGGAAGTGCCGATAATGACTGTATGGAAAATATTAATTGGCAGATTAGTTATAATGGACCTGTGATGGGATGTACGGATCCACAGAGTTGTAATTATAATGCGGTCGCATCTTTTGATGATGGTTCTTGTTTGGCCCAAGGAGATCCAAACTGCCCAGCAGGACCTGATTTAGAAATTCAGGAAGACGTCCTGCGAAACACCCTCATTCTCGATCAGGAATTTGCCTCTGAAGACAATTGTTTTATCAATGAAGGTTGTTTGCAAGGTTACGGTACCCGTGATATCATTCGCTTTACGACTCATTTTAAAAATATTGGTGAATTTGATTATTATCTTGGCGAGGAAACACCCGATAATGATCAGTTTATTTTTGATGATTGTCACCAACATTTTCATTATGAAAATTATGCTGAATACCTGCTGGTTGATTCCTCAAGTAATATAATTCCGATTGGTTATAAAGCAGGATTTTGTGTCGTAGATTTAGAATGTAGTGGTGGCGGAGAAGCAAAATACGGTTGTGGAAATATGGGGATTACGGCTGGATGTGGTGATCTTTATGGTTCTGAATTGGACTGTCAATGGATTGATATAACAGATGTGGCAGATGGTGCTTATACGATGGTAGTCCGTGTCAATTGGCTAAACCAACCAGATTTTAATGGGCAAGTTGAAAACCGGATCGATAATAACTGGGCTACAGCTTGTATAATTTTAGATCGCTCATCAGGTACCTTAGAAATGGAAGTGGAATCAGAATGTGCACCCTATGTAGATTGTACAGGTACTCCTTTTGGATTAGCGACGGTCGATTGTGAAGGAAATTGTAATGGCACCGCTCAATATGGAGATTTAGACAACAACGAATCACAAGAAATCGAGGACGCTGAAGCCTACGTAAATGATATTTTAGGAAATGATATTACAGCAACGCCTTGTAATGATTTGAATGGTGATGGTCGTATTTCTGTTTACGATGCGGCCTTGATCAACAATTGTGTCAACTATACGAGCGGTCATATACATACAGGTGGAGTAGCGCACGAACATTGTGAATTTCCTACAGGTTTATTAAATCCAAATGATACGATTACTTTAAGTATCACAAATCATAATCCAGCGGAAAATTACGTAGATATCGGTATGGTCAACATGACCAGTAATGTAGTTGCTTACGAATTTTCGATTAGTGGAATTATGATGACAAGCGTAGAAAGTCTAACCGATCCAACTACCGAACCTTTCACAGTACAAGGAAATTTTAGCGGAGAAATAATAGGGATTTCCTATCCTGATTCTTCTTTGCAGAGAGCCTTGACACCACAACCCCTGTGTCGAATCTATTATCAAACAGTGACCGAAACGGAGATATGTATTGCTGAAATTCGAGATATTGTGAATAGTGATTACGAACAAACGATTCCGAAGGTCGGAGGTGAATGTATCTTATTAACCAGCACTAAAGAATTTACCAATGATTTGGAAATTCGAGTGCAACCCAATCCATTTAGAACTCAAACAGAATTAGTTATTCAATACCCTGATAATATCGAATTTGATTTAAATATATTGGATGTCAATGGCCAGATAGTGCAATCTTATGGAAAGGTCCGTCCTGGAACGATAACGATCGAGCGGGGTAAATTAGGAGCGGGAATTTACTTTTTTGAATTGACAAGTGGGGGAGCTAGAAAGGTGGGGAGGTTGAGTGTGTTTTAGAAATTTTAAAACCATCTATTCATCAACCTATGTTTAAAAGAGGAGATTTTATGCTAATCAAACTAATCAAAAATTATATAGTTATTTAAATTACTTTTTGTAAAACTTGTTGGAAATTTTATAGAGGTTTCTTCGAATTATTTTACCACTAGACTTTTTACTTTTCTAAAAGCTAAATTCAGGAATATGAAACTAAAACTCCCTCTGATATTCCTTTTACTCTTTTGTATTTGCTATCATCAACAAGGTTTTGCCCAATGTAGTACAGACAGTCTTGAGATTACGATTAATATTCGTACTGACCAAAATTTCTTTGAAACTTCTTGGGAACTTACTGGCCTTACTGAAACCTATGCCTCTATTGAGGAAGGTGATCTTACGGTAGAGGATTCTTTGTATTCCTGGACCTATTGTGTACCGAACGATGATTGTATATATTTTACAATATATGATGAATATGGTGATGGATTATTGGCGCCAGGATTTTATAACGTAAAAATTGATGGAGTAGAGGTCGATTTTGGGACGACTTTTGGTTTTTTCGAAACTAGTACGCTCATATGTTTGCCTGGACAAAATTGTGCAAATGCTATTTCGGTTGGAGAAGATAGCCTTTATGTGGCTGAAGCAAATAATACCTACTATCAATTTACAGCCGATACTACTGGTAGTTTTTCCATTTCTACTTGTGATCTTAATGAATGCGATACTAGAATTTGGGTGTATGGAGAATGTCCCTCTACCTTACCCCCAGATAATAATGAAGGAACTATTTTTTATGATGATAATGAAGGTGGATGTGACTTACAAGCAGAGGTGAATGCGTTGTTATTGGCAGGTAGGACCATTTATATTCGAATTGGAAGTACGGACAATGACTGTACGCAAGATATTCAATGGCAGATTAATTACAATGGTCCTGTGATGGGATGTACTGATCCACAGAGTTGTAATTTTAATGCGGTGGCTACTTTTGATGATGGTTCCTGTTTGCAACAGGGAGACCCTAATTGTCCCAACGGTCCTGATCTGGAAATTCTGGAGAACGTGCTTCGGAACTCCCTCTTTCTAGATCAATTATTTGCCTCGGAGAATACTTGTTTTATCAACGAAGGCTGCCTAAGTGGTTATGGTATCCGTGATATCATTCGCTTTACAACTCATTTTAAAAACATTGGTGATTTCGATTATTATATTGGGCCTACGACCTCGGAAAATGATCAGATTACTTTTGATAATTGTCATCAACATTATCATTATGAAAATTATGCTGAATATCTGTTGGTTGATGCTTCGAGTAGTATTATTCCGATTGGTCATAAAGCCGGATATTGCGTCCTTGACTTAGAATGTAGTGGTGGTGGTGAAGGAAAATATACTTGTGAGAATATGGGAATTACGGCCGGTTGTGGTGATGTCTATGAAGCTGAATTGGACTGTCAATGGATTGATGTAACGGATGTTGCTGATGGCGCCTATACCATTGTAGTTCGTATCAATTGGTTGAACCAACCAGATTTTAACGGAAAGGTTGAAAGCCAAATAGATAATAATTGGGCGACGGCTTGTGTTATCTTAAATCGCTCCTCGGGTGTCTTAGAGATGGAGGTTGAAACAGACTGTGGACCTTTCGTGGATTGTTCAGGTGTTCCTTATGGATTAACGATTATTGATTGTGAAGGTAACTGTGGAGGAACCACGCTTCATGGCGATCTAGACAACAACGAATCACAAGAAATCGAGGACGCTGAAGCCTACGTAAATGATATTTTAGGAAATGATATTACAGCAACGCCTTGTAATGATTTGAATGGTGATGGTCGTATTTCTGTTTACGATGCGGCCTTGATCAACAATTGTGTCAACTATACGAGCGGTCATATACATACAGGTGGAGTAGCGCACGAACATTGTGAATTTCCTACAGGTTTATTAAATCCAAATGATACGATTACTTTAAGTATCACAAATCATAATCCAGCGGAAAATTACGTAGATATCGGTATGGTCAACATGACCAGTAATGTAGTTGCTTACGAATTTTCGATTAGTGGAATTATGATGACAAGCGTAGAAAGTCTAACCGATCCAACTACCGAACCTTTCACAGTACAAGGAAATTTTAGCGGAGAAATAATAGGGATTTCCTATCCTGATTCTTCTTTGCAGAGAGCCTTGACACCACAACCCCTGTGTCGAATCTATTATCAAACAGTGACCGAAACGGAGATATGTATTGCTGAAATTCGAGATATTGTGAATAGTGATTACGAACAAACGATTCCGAAGGTCGGAGGTGAATGTATCTTATTAACCAGCACTAAAGAATTTACCAATGATTTGGAAATTCGAGTGCAACCCAATCCATTTAGAACTCAAACAGAATTAGTTATTCAATACCCTGATAATATCGAATTTGATTTAAATATATTGGATGTCAATGGCCAGATAGTGCAATCTTATGGAAAGGTCCGTCCTGGAACGATAACGATCGAGCGGGGTAAATTAGGAGCGGGAATTTACTTTTTTGAATTGACAAGTGGGGGAGCTAGAAAGGTGGGGAGGTTGAGTGTGTTTTAAATTTTTAATTATTAAAACTATGTTTAAACGAGGAGACTTTATTTTAGTAAAACCAAATACAACATTAGAATCGGGTGAAATTGTTAATGATTGGGCTGGAGAAGTTCAACAAATTTTTGTTCAAGAAAAAACTTGTTTGGTTGCATTTGATACCCAAACGATTCAATCACTTAGTGAGGCATTTTTGATAGATGGACTTAGTACTGGGGCGGAACTTTTTGAGTATGTTTTTAATTTCAATGATCTTGAATTAGCCGAAAGAAGAGATACGGACCAACAATTAGAGAATGCATTAAGTGAATTGGTTTCTCGGGTGATTGATTTAGAGAAATCTCAAGGACATATAAGCGAACAGCTAAATAAGCAATGGAGTAAAGAGTTTTTAGAAAGTGATTTTTTTAATGTTCAAAATAAAAATCAACAGGAACATTCCGATTTTGTTATAAGTTTGTTTATGGAGTTTATGTACAACTATGAGGGGGTTATGCCAAATGGATGGACACCCGAAAATGTTGAAGAAGTTTGTCTTTACACAATTCCTAGAAAGGTCGTAGCTGATGATGAGACGTTTGCTTTATTTGGAGATGTACTGGTTCAGTTTTTTAAATTCTTAGGAGATCAAAACTATATCACTAACGCAGATGCTTTGGTTACTAAGGTTGAAAAAATAAAAGGAAAAATTCTCACTCATTCAAAAGATCCTAGCCTACACGGAATGACAAAATCCTTATTGAATGGACAGGGTAAAAACTTATTTTTAGATGAGGATGGAGCATTAGATATGAAAGCCTTAGTTGCACAGTTAGAGTCGTCAATTCAAAACAAAGAACTTGAAAAACCAAAATCAAGGCCTTTAAGAGAAAATCCATTCAAAGGTATTGGCAGAAATCAAAAAATAACCGTTAAATATGAAGATGGTAGGATTGTCGAAAATATTAAATTTAAAAAAGTAGAAATGGATTTAAGAAATGGAGATTGTACCTTAGTAGAATAAAAGTAATAAGAATAGACTGACAAGAAAATCTCATCAGTCTATTCTTCTTTCAGATATAAAATAATATTTCAATAATATTATTTTTTATTCTGCCAACATTTTTCCACTAGCCACCCTTACACCACTTTGTTGAAATTCAAAGAAATATAAACCGGATGCTAAAGCTTTTCGATAAAACTGAAATCGCTCAGTATCTAATACCCGTTCTTTTCGAACCAAGCGACCTAAGTTATCATAAAGTAAAAAATCCGTTCTCCCCGCAGGGAGATTATCAATTTCAAAAGTTGTAAAGGCACCAAATGGATTTGGAAATACGTGTAGCTTTATATTGTTGGTCGTTAAATCATCGGTAGTAACCAGGGTAGAAATAAATGGTTCGGCAACTTCATGTAAGGTCTCATTGGTAATAATGGGCGCATTAAAATCAAAATAAATTGCGGCTTTATTGTAAATCATGGTTCCAATTGGAAGATCAGGTTGTTGCTTTATTTTGTATTTAAAAAATCCATGAGAAGCCAGTTCATTTGTGGTAGAATCAGGTAGCAAGATATTATCAAATCTGACTTTTAATACGCCTTCTCCATCTATCGTGTAAGTATAGGCATGACTGGAAGCGCCCATTTGTAAAGAAGTAATATCTAAATGTTCTGAAATCGTATCTCTGATGACTACGGTAAAAGCCGTATCAGTCCCCGTATTTTGAAATCGGATTAAATACTCAAGGTCTACATTTTGCCAGATATAATGTTCGGCACCATATCCTTTTGGAAAGCCTTGTTTATCATTTGGATCATAAGAACCAATATTTTCTTGACAATCCGTAGACAAGAAAAAGTCTCCATCGTCTTGACTAAACATATTGAAAAATCCAACTGAGAACCATGAAGTTCCGCAACCTTCAATAGCTGCAGTTGGAATGCTATTTCCTGGATGACCTAAAGATTGTTGAGCGATAATTCGATAGGTAGAGCCATTAGAAGAATATCCATTGGAAAGCATTTGAGACTGACCAGCGTTTAGTTGAAAATTACCCTGATGCACCATTAATTCATCTTCAATGATGATATATTCCAATGCTTCTTGCATATTTCCGTCTCCAACATTTCTAATGAGAAACCGAACAGAATCTCCATCGCATGCTGCTTCTACTTCGACGCTACTTCCGTCCCAATTGGCCGCATCGGGTAGACAGATAGAGTCTGGATAAATATGGGCGGTGCTACAATGGGTTTGCCCTAAAATGGTACTATCGCAATTTACGTAAGTGGTAACATTAAAGCTTCCGCATTCACCAACATCTAGCGTGTCAACATTAAAAGTATAGGTGTTTCCAGTCTGGGAGGACCAAGGTAAACTAGAGGACTGGACTTCTAAAAAGGGATCAAAACTAACTTCGATATAAGCGTCTTCTGCGTCGATTGTTCCTTGATTGCAATAGTTAATGGTATAGTTGTTATCGAAACAACGTCGTAAAAAAGGAGTGGAGATGTCTACGGTTAACCACGGGCAATTGATCACTGCTTGATTTGCAAGATCCACTATCGTATCTGTATAAAATTCAGAGATGTTAACTATTTGAGGACCACAAGTTGCCCAGTAAGGGTTAGGCAGAATGAAATTCACTTCATAGATCCCGGTATCAACATTGATTTCATAATTTCCCATTTCATCCGTAGTGCCATAAAAAGTTTTATGACCAATAGCTTGTACTATTCTGCTAGAAATACCATCTTCTGTTCCTTCTTCAAAGGTGCAATTTTGATTATCGTCACTAAAGACAGTACCTTGGATATGATTGGAATAAAGAATTCCTTGGGTATCTGTTTTCATCAAAAAGGCATTCTTTGGAAAAGTGCCTGCATTATCATAAACGTTAGTGCCAGCATAAATTAATTTTTCAGATGAATCTTTCATAAAGAAAAAAGTAAACAATCCTTTTGGTCCAATATCTTTTTGCCATTCTTCTTCACCAAGGCTATTTGTTTTTATTATCCCTGTAATATAGGTTGGTGGTTCGGAACCAATCGGAAGAGCCGTTCTAACTTTAGGGACAATAAAACCGCCATCATCTGTTTCCACAATTTCTGCATTCGAACTTAGCGAGCCTATGTCAATTAATATATTCCAAATTTCATCACCAGTAGGACTTCTTTTGGATAGCTTATGCACAAAACGTGTTGAAGTTAATAACATGAAATTGCCATCAGAAACAGATCTCATATTGACTATTTTATAATCTTCCTCGATAGTTTTTTCCCAAACCTCTTCTCCTGACAAATCCAATTTGACCAGTTTGTTTTCACCGGATAGTAAATACCCATCTGACAAAGCTTCTATATCTGGAGGATACTGATTTGATCCACCAGATGAAGAGATTGTATAGTTCCATTCTTCTACACCTAAGGAAGAAATTTTGCCATACCAAATATCATTGTCTCCTTGGGTATTAGCCAATAAGAATCCTCCATCTGTCGTTTGTATAATCTTGTAAGGATTTTTAGTATCCCCTCCGTAATCAAATCGATGACTCCATACTTTTACTCCATTCATATCTGTTTTTAATAGATAAACTTCCTTATTTTGATTAACAATATTTACCAATAATCCCAACATCAAGATTCCACCATCGTCTGTTAATAATATACTAGAGGCATATAAATCATTTGTTCCTACCCAATAATATTTTGACCATTGCTCATTTCCGTCAATATCTGTTTTTAATAAAAATAATTCATAAATATCTGTACTCGAATTCGGATTTTGAGATTGCCCAAAGGCTAATAACCCATTATCATCTGTTTCTATTACAGAGACAAATCTATTCGCATTTTCTCTACCATAATCCTTTAACCACCCTTGCCCATATAAAAGATGAAGCGAACTAATCAACAGCAACAAAATGGTTATCAATATATTTTTCATATGCATATTTTTAAGGTTGTCATTCATAATAGCTATAGTTCATTATTATTCTATTCCGCCACCATCTTACCACTAGCCATTTTTACCCCATTCTGTTGAAATTCATAAAAGTATAAACCAGCGGTTAGTGCTTTTCGATAAAACTGAAATTGCTCCGCATCTAAAACTCGTTCCTTTCTAACTAAGCGACCTAAATTGTCATAGAGTAAAAAGTCTGTTTCTCCAGATGGGAGGTTTTCAATTTCAAAAGTGGTAGAGGCTCCAAATGGATTTGGAAATATGGTTAGCTTTATATTATTGGTTGTTAAATTATCGGTAGTAACCAATGTTGAAATAAGTGGCTCTGCAACTTCATGAAAGGTTTCATTGGTAATAATTGGGGCATTAAAATCAAAATAAATTGCGGCTTTATTGTAAATCATGGTTCCAATTGGAAGATCAGGTTGTTGCTTTATTTTGTATTTAAAAAATCCATGAGAAGCCAGTTCATTTGTGGTAGAATCAGGTAGCAAGATATTATCAAATCTGACTTTTAATACGCCTTCTCCATCTATCGTGTAAGTATAGGCATGACTGGAAGCGCCCATTTGTAAAGAAGTAATATCTAAATGTTCTGAAATCGTATCTCTGATGACTACGGTGAAAGCAGTATCAGTTCCCGTATTTTGAAATCGTATTAAATATTCAAGATCCACATTTTGCCAGATATAATGTTCCTCTCCATATCCTTTTGGAAAAGCCTGTTTATCATTTGGATCATAAGCACCTCTATTTTCTTGGCAATCAATAGATATGAAAAAATCTCCATCATCCTGACTAAACATATTGAAAAAACCTACGGGAAACCACGAAGTTCCACAACCCTCAATAGCTGCAGTGGGCATGCTATTTCCGGGATGGCCTAAGGATTGTTGAGCGATAATTCGATAGGTAGCTCCATTAGAAGAAAACCCATTAGGTAGCATCTGAGACTGACCTGAGTTTAATTGAAAATTACCATCATGCACCATTAATTCATCTTCAATAATAATATAGTCCAATGCTTCTTGCATATTTCCATCTCCAATATTTCTAATTAGAAAACGAACAGAATCGCCATCACATGCTGCTTCTACTTCGATGCTGCTACCGTCCCAATTGGCCGCATCGGGTAGACAGATAGAGTCTGGATAAATATGGGCGGTGCTACAATGGGTTTGCCCTAAAATGGTACTATCGCAATTTACGTAAGTGGTAACATTAAAGCTTCCGCATTCGCCAACGTCTAGCACTCCTACATCAAAAGTATAGGTGTTTCCTACTTGGGAGGTCCAAGGTAAACTTGAAGACTGGACTTCTAAATATGGATCAAAACTAACTTCAATATAGGCATCTTCTGCGGCGACAGTTCCTTGATTACAATAATTAATAGTATAATTGTTACTTAAACAACGACGTAAAAAAGGTGTGGATAAATCAACGGTTAGCCAAGGGCAATCTATATTAATTTGATTAGCTAAATCAATGATCGTGTCTGTAAAAAAATCAGTAATATTTATTACTTGAGGATCACAGGTTTCCTCATAAGGACTAGAAAGAACGACACTTACTTCATAGGATCCAGTATCAATGGATATATCATAATTTCCTATTTCATCTGTCGTTCCATAAAACGTTTTATTACCAGCAATTTTTACTATTCGATTTGCTAAATCATCTTCTACTCCTTCTTCAAAGTTACAATTTTGATTGTCGTCATGGAAAACAGTTCCCATTATATGATTAGTGTAAACATTTCCTTGTTCGTCCATTTTTATTAAGTAGGCATCTCGAGGTGGATTGTTCCAATCATCATAAATATTTATACCAGCCAGCATTAATTTTTGGGATGAATCTTTTAAGAAAAAAAATGCATTAAATCCTTCAGGCCCTACAGATTGTTTCCATTCTTCTACACCAAGACTACTCGTTTTTAGTATTTCAGTCACATATGTGGGACTGATACCTACAGCCCCCTCGATAAGATTGTTTACGTGAGCTAAAATAAAACCACCATCTTCCGTTTCCACAATTTGAACGGCTCTCGTATCTCCTCCTAGATCAACGGCGACATTCCATATTTCGTCACCATTAAGATCTCTTTTGGATAAATTATGGGTAGTACCTATATTATTCACCAACATAAAATTACCATCAGAAGTGGAGATCATCTTGACGATATTTTCAGTTGCTTCCAATGTTTGTTCCCAAACCTCGCCACCAGAAAAATTCAATTTCACTAATTGGTCTCCACCGGATAACAAATAACCATCAGATAAAAGTCCAATTTCTGCTGGAACCATTCCAGTACTATCTGAAGAAATAGTATAACTCCATTCCTCTACTCCTAAGGAAGATATTTTACGATACCATTTATCCTCATTTTGTCGAGTAAGACCTAATAAATATCCTCCATCGCTTGTTAGGAGAATATCGTCTGGGAAACGGTCTTCTTCATAATCAAACCGATTACTCCATTGTTCATTTCCATTAATGTCTGTTTTTAATAAATAGGATTCATAGACTTGATTAAAAAGAACATTTAAATATAGTCCTACTATCAAAATTCCTCCGTCATCTGTTAAGACCAAATTAGTTCCATATACATGTTCTGTCGGTGATCCATAAAATCTTGACCATTGTTCATTGCCATCAACATCCATTTTCATTAGAAATATTTCATACAGGTCCGTATTCACGTTATAAGAACTTCCTAAGGCTAGATATCCGTTATCTTCCGTTTCAATTATGGCACTAAACGAATCTGTATCTCCTCTTCCATAATTTTTCTCCCATCCTTGTCCATATAAAATGTGGAACGAACTAATGAGCAAAAACATAATGGTCATTAATAAATTTTTCATATTCATAGTTTTAAAATTTCTGTTCATAATAGCTTTATATCTTACTTTTTTACAAATATGAAGGCTTTTCTGAGTTTTTACAAAAACAATATTTGGCTTTTGTATTAATCTATTTTTGTTTTAAAAAAATTACCTAGTTGATTATCAGTGGTTTAATTAAATTTTTTATTACTATTGTAGAATAGAATATTAACCATTTATGCAAAAAAGCCACCTTCTTAGCCTATTTTTGACCTTATCGAACGCTGAAATTCGAAAGCTACAAGATTGGTTAAGGGCCCCAATCCACAATAAACGGCAGGAATTGGTCATCCTATTTGATTGGATGTGCCTAGAAAAGGAGAAAAAAGGGGAGGATCGATTTGGGAAGAGGACTGCTTTCAAAAAACTTTTTCCTAAAAAGGAATATAATGATGCTAGCATCCGAATCTTAATGTCCTATCTTTTAAAAACCATCCAAGATTTTCTAGTCTATCAACAAATCACACAGCAGCAGCTAGACAACCAAATACAGCTCGCTGCTATTTATCAAGAACGAAACTTAGATAAACTCTTCAATCAATCTATCAAAAATATTAAGGAGAAACAAAATAGACAGCCTTTTCGAGATGCTGATTATTATCAACGAGCGTTTTTGTTGTATAAAGAGGAAAATATTTTTCTCGCCAAGCAAAGTAGATCTCGTCCGATGAGTTTACAAAAAATGGATGATGCGTTGGAAATCAATTTTATTATTCAAAAACTGGGGCAAAGCTGCTTAACCGTTTCTCATCAAAATGTTTATAAAGCCGATTATAACACAGGCATTTTACCAGAAGTGCTGGCATATGTAGAACAAAATGATTTACTGAAAATTCCAGCGATTAACTTATATTATCAAGGATATAAATTCTTGACAGAAGACGAACATGGAGACTATTTCACCACCTTTAAAAAACTGATTATAGAACACCAAAACATATTCCCGTCTTCCGAAATTCGCGAACTCTACATCATGGCGATTAATCATTGCATCCAAAAAGTCAATCAAGAAAGCACTTTATCTTATCTTGAAGAAATATTTAGTTTATATCGTCTTGGAATTGAAAAGGATTTTCTTTTAACGAATGGAATTATCAGTCGATTCTCTTATCGAAATATCGTCTCTTCTGGCTTAAAACTCAAGGAATTTGATTGGGTGTCTAATTTTATCTATCAGTACAAAAAACACTTGGACAAGGCATCTAGAGAAAGTACTTTTTACTATTGTCTTTCTAGATATCATTACGAAAGTGGCGACTATAAAGAAGCCATGAAAATTCTCCAACAAGATAAATACAAGGATCTGATTAGTAACCTAGCAGCTAAAACTTTATTGATCAAAATCTATTACGAACATCAGGAAAATGAGGTACTCGACTATTTTTTAATTAGCTTTGAAGCCTTTATTAAACGTAAAAAAGAAATCGGTTACCACAAAGCAAATTATTTGAATATCATTCGCTTGATGAAAAAAATGTTGGCCCTAAATCCTTTTGATAAAAAAGCCAAATTAAAACTTCAGAACGAAGTAAAATCAACCCAACCT
>CAZYAC010000099.1:0-14588 GCA_964645475.1 uncultured Saprospiraceae bacterium
AGAAAAAGAAGATAAACGAAGAGGAGCGATCACTAGTGGTGTGATTCATATTCTCTTGATTATTCTTGCCATTTTACCTTTACTAACTTTTCCCGATCCTCCTCCAGGTCAGGCTGGTGTTTTAATTGCCTTCGGTGAACCTGTTGCAGGAGAATCTGGAGGAGATATTGCAACAGCGCCACCTGTAACCTCTGAAACGGAGCCTGTAGAAGCAGAGGCTCCTGAAACACCCGTTGAGACAGAAGCGCCTAAAAAAGAAACAAAACCAAGAGAGAAACCTGCTAAGGTAAAACAACCGAAAAAGGAAGTCCAAACAGATAAGAATTCTAAGGAACGCGCGATTGAGAAGGAAAAAGAGAAGGCCAAAAAAGCGGCTGAGAAAAAATTGCGAGATGCCAGAGATGCAGCTGCAGCTGAGGAAAAAGCTAAGCGAGATAAAATTGCCAAAGCGAAAGCCGAAGCAAAAAGAATCGCAGATGTGAAAGCTGCTGAGGCTAAAAGAATTGCAGATGCTAAGGCGGCCGAAGCTGAAAAATACCGAAATATAGGACGTACCGCAGGTAGCCAAACAGGTGGTGGTAGTAATAATAAGCCAGGTAACCAAGGGCAAACGAATGGAAATCCAAATGGTGAAGCCTTAGATGGAATCAGTACTGGAAGTGGTGTATTAGGTGGTGGAATCAGAGGACGAAAAATTACTCGTAAGCCTAGAATACAAGATCGTTCACAAAATACAGGGACCGTCAATGTGAAGGTTTGTGTAGACGAAGATGGTAATGTCACAAGCGCCAATTATACCCAAGGAGGATCTACGACTTCCAATGCTAACTTAATTAAAAAGGCAATAGAAGGCGCCAAAAAGTATAAATTTGATAAATCGAGTGTTGATACCCAATGTGGAACAATTAAAATTAATTTTAGAGTCCAATAGTTTTTATAAAAAATTATTAAATAGAAAACCCGGAGTTCCAACTTCGGGTTTTTTATTTTTGCACAGTAAGAATTTTAATACACTCGAAATAAAAACAATGAATTATAAAGAGACCCTTTCTTATCTCTATACCCAATTACCCATGTTCCAACGGACGGGTCCTGCGGCTTTTAAAAAGGATCTCAGTAATATTCTACGATTGTCTAACCACCTCGATAATCCGCACGAAAAATTAAAATGTATTCATTTAGCAGGAACGAACGGTAAAGGTTCTACCGCTCATCTACTCGCGAGTGTACTACAAGCTTCTGGGTTAAAAGTAGGACTTTATACCTCTCCACATTATCGAGATTTTCGAGAACGGATTAAAATAAATGGCGTCTATATTTCCAAAAGAAAAGTAGTTGATTTTGTAGCCAAAAATAAATCAGAAATTAGGAAAATCGGACCTTCTTTTTTTGAAATTACCGTGGCTTTGGCTTTTGATTATTTCGCCAAAGAAAAAGTGGATATTGCCGTTATTGAGACAGGGCTGGGCGGTAGATTGGATTCTACGAATATCATTACGCCTTTGGTTTCGGTGATTACAAATATCAGTTTTGATCATCAACAGTTTTTGGGAGATACTTTGCCGGCCATTGCTGGAGAAAAAGCAGGGATAATTAAACCGAAAATCCCAGTTGTGATTGGCGAAAAACAACGGGAAGTTTTTAAAGTGTTTAAAGAAAAAGCCAAAAAGGAAAAGGCGTCTTTGTATGTGGCTAATGGTAAAAATAGTTATGACGTTCTTTTGGAAAATGAAACATTGAAAAATAGTTTTTATACCATAAAAAAAAATGGAGTAGTATGGGCTAAAAATCTTCCAGTTAATATCCATGGTCCCTATCAGTCAAAAAATATCGGAACAGCTCTGATGACTTTAGAAGTATTGAATTCAAGTAAAGTTATTAGTTTTCCATCCTTCCATCTTTCTACGATTCAAAAGGGATTTAAAAACCTAAAAAAGACGACTACCTTTTTAGGACGTTGGCATCCGTTGGGGAACCAACCGTTGATTATTGCCGATAGTGCGCATAATGAAGCTGGGTTAAAAAATATCTTTCCGAATCAAAAATTAACAATAAATTCAAATAAAAAACTACATATTGTTTTTGGCACTGTCCGTGATAAAGATGTTTCGAAAATCTTTCCTTTTTTACCCAAAGAGGCTACCTATTATTTCGTCAAAGCTAATATTCCTAGGGGTTTTGATGGGGTGAAACTACAAAAAGTTGCGGCTAAATTTCAATTAAACGGAAAGGCATATACTTCAGTGAGAAGAGGATTGGCGGCCGCTAAACGTAGAGCGAAGAAAGAAGAAGTGATTTTGATATGTGGAAGTATTTTTGTGGTGGCAGAAGTGATTTGAGGTAGTTAGATTTAGTAAACCTAAAACCTAAATTTCTTTAAATTTTACGATCCATCTTCCTGATAATTTCCTTTGATTTTATCATGTTTCGATCATTCTTAAGCGGTGTGTTTTTATTAGGAACTGCGGTTGGAGGAATATTTTTAAAGGCTATACTAAACCCACCTGAGTCAGTTCGAGTAATGACAACATGCGTTGGAAAGTCGATTGATTCATTATAAAAAGTAGCACTTCTACCTTCTAAACCTTGAAGTACATACGCAACTTTCTTTCCAGCCGATTGAGTAATGGCTTCGAAATAAATTTTATGGTCTTTTTCTATTAAAGCCATCTGTTCTGTAAAAATAGATTGGTTATCCGCGTTGGTGAAAGTCCCAGTTCCTTTAAAATGTCCCGGAGCGAATTCTTCCCAGATTTCTGTAGAAGTCCCAGTTTTACTTTTTGTTTTCCACTCGCCTAGAATCCAATTAAAGTTTTTCATCGTCACTAGGACTGCTGATTCAGAATGATCTGTTTTGGTAACTATCATCTGACCTTCATTAAGTGATTGAGCTACTAATTTTTTGTGGTAACCACCTTCTTTAATTACACCTCTAGGGTTTGCATTAATCTTCCGTTGATATTCGGCCATCTGAGGGGAAGAAATGGCTTCGTTCGAGGCAAGCAAAGGCAAATCTTCTACTTGTTGGGGCATGGCTTGCTTTTCTGCTAAAGCCATAGACTTGTTAGGCTTTAAAACCGTTTGACTGATCACAAAAACCAACCCGACCAATAAAAGTACAGTGGCAGCTACGGACATAATCCCTAATCCCGGCAAGGTACGTCGGCGTGCCTGTGGCCGTTCATGCTTTTCGAGTCGTGCTTCTAGTTTGGTCCAAGCATCCGTGGAAGGTGCTTGTTCAATTTTCCGTGCATTGTGACCGATATTGTCAAAAAGTGGATCTTTATTTTCCATTTTTATTAAGATTTGGGATGATGGTTGTTAATAATCAAATCTTTCATTCTCTTTTTTGCTAGAATTAATTGTGATTTGCTGGTATTGATACTGATACCGAGTTCTTCCGCTATTTCCCGATGTTTGTAACCTTCCACAACGTAAAGATTAAAGACTGTACGATAACCCGTCGGTAACTGATCGAGCAGATCAAGTATTTCTTGAGCTGCCAAATCATCTTCTACACTAACATTTGAGGTGATTTCAAGATTATTGATTTCTTGGGCATATTTAAGCTCGTTTCGCTTGCGAAGAAACATGAGTGATTGATTGACCATAATTCGTCGAATCCAACCCTCGAAACTACCAGCCCCTCTGAAATCATCAATTTTAGTTAGCACTTTAAACATTCCATCAATCAGTACATCCTCCGCCTCCTGGTGATCTTTAACGTAACGCTTACAGATACCATACATCTTTGCCGAATAACGGTCAAAGAGATGCTTCTGAGCTTTACGATCCCGACGCTGACAGGCGGCAATGAGTTCTTCTTCTGTCACTGAATTAGTTTTCGATGGAAAATTTAAGACCATATTTCAGACTTATTTATCTTGTAGATGACAAATATTGGCCCTTTTGGTGGGTAGTTAATAAAAAAAAACGATTTTCTTCAAAAAATACACTTAAAAGCTGGGTTTTTAATAAAAAAATGAATTCTTTAGCCTCGCTTTAACCAGACCGAAATTTTCTAACGTTTATCTTTTATTATGCAATTAAATAATTATCAATACGAGCTTAGTGGCGGCGTAAACCCGCTAGATTTAGTAGAAAAGTATGGCTGTCCGTTATACGTCTATGACACGGCGATCATGGAGCGGCAGTATAAACAATTGTACAACGCATTTTCGGTTCCTAAATTGAAGTTAAATTATGCTTGTAAAGCATTAACCAATATCAACGTTTTAAAATATTTTAAATCGCTTGGGTCTGGATTAGATACCGTTTCTATTCAAGAAGTTTGGATGGGATTAAAAGCTGGTTTTGCACCGGAGGATATTATCTATACACCCAATTGTGTTTCCATGGAGGAGATTGGAATGGCAGTCAAAGAAGGCGTAAAAATAAATATTGATAATACGAGTATTCTGGAAGAGTTTGGTCAAACCTACCCAGAGGTACCGGTCTGTATCCGGATCAACCCGCACATTATGGCGGGAGGTTCTTCCAAGATTTCGGTGGGGCATATTGATTCTAAATTTGGGATTTCTGTGCATCAGATTCCATTAGTACATCGGTTAGTAAAAGCAACAGGACTAAAGGTAGAGGGAATCCATATGCATACTGGTTCAGATATTTTGGATGCTGGTGTATTTTTGCAAGGAGCAGAAATTCTTTTTCAGGTCGCACAGGATTTTGAGGACTTAAGTTATATCGATTTTGGTTCTGGATTCAAGGTGCCATATAAAGAAGGTGGGATTGCAACTGATATTGAGGATTTGGGAGAACAATTGTCTGAACGCTTTAATGATTTTTCGAAAAAATACGGACGCGAATTGACCCTTATGTTTGAGCCAGGAAAATTTTTGGTAAGTCAGTCTGGTTACTTTTTTGTAAAAGTCAATGTGGTTAAACAAACAACTTCTACTGTTTTTGCAGGTGTCGACTCAGGTCTAAATCATTTGATTCGACCGATGTTTTATGATGCCTATCACGAAATAATTAATGTGTCAAAGACTTCAGGAAAAAACCGAATTTATACCGTGGTAGGATATATTTGTGAGACAGATACCTTTGGGGTAAATCGACGGCTCACAGAAGTACAAGAAGGAGATATTCTTTGTTTTAAAAACGCTGGTGCCTATTGTTCCATGATGGCTAGCAATTATAACTCCCGTTACCGTCCGGCCGAGGTAATGGTACACGGAGGGACCGCACATCTGATTCGTGAAAGAGACAATTTCGAAGACTTGTTGAAAAAACAAGTCGATTTAAATATTTTTGAACCTATAATTGTAAAATAAATGGTACGATCGCTGTTAATAATCTGTTTAAGTATGCTTGCTTTTAGTGCTTGTAAAACGGAAGCTAAGACTTCTAAGAAGGCCCCGAAAAAGGATCTTGAGAAAAAGATGACCCAAAACAAGCCCTTGAAGGATGATTCGATTAACCTGATTGGTTTTAAGGACAATAAGGCCGTGACGGCCAGTGGTAAGGTGGTAGCAATTCCAGGATTAACAGACGAAAAACAGAGTACTTATTTTTTGGTTCGGCATGCTGAAAAAACAAAAGAACCAGATCCAGGATTAACGCAAGCTGGTTTAGCTCGTGCTGCAAAATTGGCAGCGTTGTTGGATGGATTAAAAATTGATCAGATTATGAGTACTGACTATAAACGAACCCAAGCAACGGCTGCTCCTTTAGCCAAAGCCAAAAACCTAGCCGTTCAATCCTATGACCCATCCTTGCAGAAAGACTTATTTACAGATCTTTCTGTTCTTAATAAACAAAACGTAGTGGTGGTAGGACATTCCAACACAATTCCTAGATTAGCGAATGTATTGATCGGTAAGGAAGTTTTAGCAGACTATTCAGAAGATAATTATTCTCAATTATTGATCATCTCCGTAAGCCAACCGGGCATTGCGACATACGAAAGATTTGAATTCTAGAAGTTCCAAGAAAATATGAATGAACTATCTTTTACTGCTACCATGCCTAGGTGGCCAGTGTATGCGCTTGCAACTTTAGCCTTTTTGATTATGGCAGTAAGTGGATATGCTCAAATCGCGGATCGAGAACTGTTGGAGTATTTAGTCCTAGAAGATGGGGTTTTAGAAAATTTAACCGCCTTTCTTTTATTTCTCGGAGGAGCATTCGTATTCTATATTTTTTTTAAAAACAAAAGAGACAAAGAAATAGGGTGGAAAATTTTTCACGTCATTTTTGGACTAACTCTTTGGTTTGGGTTTGCAGAAGAAATATCATGGGGACAAAGAATCATCGGTTTTGATACGCCCGTCTTTTTTCAAAAACATAATAAACAATACGAAGTTGGTTTTCACAATTTGACCTATGGTGATTTTAGTGTCAATCAGTGGATTTTTTCTTTTGGTTTGTCCATCGCTATTGGAATCTATTATCTCTTTTTTCGGTTATTTACAAAACGAGTAGGGTGGATTGGAAAATGGACCAACCGGTTAGGTATCCCTGTGCCTAATTGGCATCAAACTTTAATATTATTAGGTAGCGTATTCCTTATCCTGTTTATTGACCATGGTAAAAAATGGGAAATATTTGAATGTGTTTTTGTATTGGTTTTTATGATAACACTTTATGAATCGAAAGAGAGTGAGCTGTTGAAACGTTGAGTTATTTTCTATAACTCAACAGAAAATCAAAAATTTCAAATGAATTATAAAATTATTCGTGACGAAAAATTATTGCGAGAATTCATCAACTGGTTACCTGATTTAGAACCGGATGAGAAATACTATGGGACGCTATTTGCAAGAAAAAAATATGCACCTCATAGCGATCTCAAAACGGATAAATCTAAGATCAAAAGATTTGTTACCAAAAAAGAACATCTCTATGACAAGCTCAGACAATTGGAAGTGAAAGAAGGGACCTATAAAATTTCAGATCGACCTGCCCCTCAGGAGTCATTGGCTGTATATCTCAATCCAAATCCTCGCAATCTCCGTCAGGCGGCCTTTGAAGGTATTATTCAATTAACCAAATTACTGAAGGACGGGAAAAAGAACTTTGATCCACAATCGGAAATGTTGACCGTTATTCACAATACCGTGGGACGAAAAATTTACCTTGATTTTGACATTGACTATAAACCATTTGATCCTTCCCAACTTGATCCTTTTATCAATCGTGATGCTGTTGAAATTCTAGAAACTCGAGGCGGCTTTCACCTTTTGGTGAATTTGAAAAAAATTGCTCCTAAATATAAATCCACTTTTTACAAAGGCATGCTATCTTTGAATGTAGATCAAACCGGAGATCAATTATTACCAATTCCTGGATGTACACAAGGGAACTTTATCCCTCATTTTTTGATTTAAAAATATATGCGAAAAGAAATACTAAATTATTTAGAAGAACTAGAACGAAAAGAGGGGATCAAAATTCTTCTGGCCGTAGAGAGTGGTAGTAGAGCTTGGGGTTGTCCTTCCCCAGATAGTGATTATGATGTACGGATATTGTTTATCAGCCCACTGGAATCTTATTTGTCTGTTGTCAAACCTAAAGAAGACCTAAATATTTTTCATGGAGAACTACTAGACATAAATGGCTGGGATGTACGAAAAGCTTTTGGTTTAATTCGAAAATCAAACGCCACTCCATTTGAATGGTCTCAGTCTCCAGAGGTTTATCTTGAATGTGATGATTTCAGCAAAACGGTGCTTGCACTCTGTCGCAAATATTTTAGACCTTATCATGCCGTTAATCACTATCGGGGAATAGCAAAAAACAGCTATAAGTTTGACCCATCAACTGGGACAATTAAATTAAAAAAACTCTTTTATGTCCTGCGCCCACTTTTAGCGGCCAAATGGATCTTAGATAAAGGGACAGTACCGCCAATGGATTTACCTAATTTGATGACTGAAATTTCGGACCAAAAAATTCTAAGCCGGATCAATGAACTTTTGGAATTTAAAACGACAGCCAATGAGGATTATGTTCACACCCTAGAACCTCTTTTGGTTAATTATATTTCAGATTTATTTGAACTAGTTGAGTCTTCGAAATTAAGTTCACCTAGAGAAATGCTAGGCCCAGAAGAACTTGACAAAACATTTCGTCATCTAATACAAGTATACCGTCTACATGACTATTAACGATCTGAAAAAAAGAAATCTAATTCTTCTAGAATGCATCTCTGGTAGCAAAGCATATGGATTGAGTATACCCACCTCGGATACCGACATTCGAGGTGTTTTTTATTTACCAAGGGATCATTTTTATGGTCTCAATTACGTACCTCAAGTCTCAGATGCGACCAATGATATTGTTTATTACGAACTCGGTAGATTTATCGAATTATTAGGAAAAAACAATCCTAATATTTTAGAATTGCTGGCTACACCTGTGGATAAAACTTTAATTAGACATCCCATTATGGATGAAATAAAACCAGAGATGTTTTTATCCAAAAAGTGCAAAGATACTTTTGGTGGGTATGCTTTTACGCAAGTCAGAAAAGCAACTGGACTGAATAAAAAGATTATGAATCCGATGGATAAGCGCAAGAAGACCGTTTTGGAATTCTGTTATCTTTTACATGCACAAGGTGCTATCCTTTTACTCAAATGGTTAACAGAAACGGGGCGTCAGCAAGAAAATATTGGATTGGTAAGTATTCCTCATTTTCGGGATACTTATGGTTTATATTACGACCAAGAAGGAACTTTGAATTACGCTGGCGTGATGAAAAAGGAAAATGCTACAACGGTTTTATTAAGTAGTATCCCAAAGCAAGAATCCCCAATCAATTATCTCCATTTCAATCAAGATGGGTATAAAAAATATTGTAAAGACTATCGAGAATATTGGAAGTGGGTTGAAAAAAGGAACGAAGCTCGCTATCAAAATACCATTGAATCAGGGAAAAATTACGATGCCAAAAATATGATGCATACCTTCCGACTCTTAGATATGGCTATCGAAATTTTGAGGGACGGTCGGGTGGTGGTTGAACGCCCAAATCGAGCGGAGTTACTGAGTATCCGACGAGGAGAATGGGAGTATAAGGATCTGATTAATAAGGCGGAAGAGAAAATGCAGGAGTTGGAGCGTATGTTTAAGACTAGTACATTGCCTAGAGAACCAAATAATCAGAAAGTAAATGCTTTATTGGTAAAATTGCGGGAGCGATTATATGGAAAACCCTGAAAAATTTCTTTACAAATTGCAACAAAGAAAAAAAGATTCTATTCCTTAGGTGAATCGAAAAATTAACTTAACTTTGTTTGTATCCTATCCGAATAATTTGGCAGCTTAATTACTCGATATCCCATAATATTCAATTTGTCCATAACCTTTGAAAACTAGAATTAATATAAGCTTAACACATGCTTGACTAATTTCAAAATAGAAGAATTCTATTTTTACGTTTATTATTTTCAAAAAATAGCAGAAACAAATTTTAATAAACTATTTTAACCTAAACTTATTAATTATGAAAAAGATTTTACTTTTGTTAATCGTCTGTATTACAATGCTAAATTCAGGATTATTTGCTCAATGTGGAAGTTTATACATTAGCGGTGTAATTGATGGTCCATTATCAGGAGGAACGCCAAAAGGGGTTCTTGTATGCGCAACTGCAGATATTTCAGATTTGAGCATTTTTGGAATTGGAGTAGCTAATAATGGAGGAGGAACTGATGGAGAAGAATTTACTTTCCCTGCCGTACAATTGACAAATGGAGATTGTGTTTGGGTTGGAGGTACATCAAACGGAGGACTGGTTGGTTTTAATAATTGGTTCGGATTTGATCCCTGTTACTCTAATAATAGGATTGATGCTAATGGAGATGATGCCTATGAGCTTTTTTGTAATGGTTCAGTTGTTGATCTTTTTGGTGATATTAATACAGATGGTAGTGGAGAATGCTGGGACTTTTTAGATGGTTGGGCGCAAAGAACAACCGTAGGTCAAAGCACAACATTTAGTTGTGCTGATTGGGATTTCAGTGGAGTAAATGCATTAGATGGTGAAACAAGTAATGCTACTGCTGCAACACCATTTCCAACTCCTGGTCAAGTCGATTGTACACTCATTCCATTAGGTGTTGAATGGGCTTCCTTTGAAGTTAGTTTACTGGACGGTCAATCTATTTCTCTTTCTTGGAAAACTATTTCTGAAGAGAATAATTCTTACTTTGAAGTCCAACATAGCATTGATGGTATAAACTTCCGTGCTATCGACGAAGTTGCTGGAAACGGAACCACTCAATTAAAACAAGAATATAGCTATACTCATTTAACCCCAGCCAATGGAACAAATTATTACCGTTTAAAGCAGGTTGATTTTGATGGTGATTTTGAATACAGTGATATTCGAGTAGTTGACATTGATCGGGCAGGTAAAATTGTTATCAATCCTTCCGCTGCTATTGCTGAAATTACGATACAATTAACAGAAACAGAAGGTCATAATAATTTGATTGGAATTTACGATATGGTTGGTCGAACAGTAATGATGAGCAATTTTGATGGTGCCCAAAATGCGAAAACCATTGATATCTCAAACTTAGAAAAAGGATATTACGTAGTTCGTGTACAGGCGGGTAATGAAATATTCACGGAGCGATTTATGAAAATGGTAGACTAATCCATTTAGCTGAAAAATAGTAATCTTGGCTTAAAGTCTAGACAAAGATTTTGCCTTTAGAGCAATCCTGCGCAGAGATAGTATTATCTCTGCGTTTTTTTTTATTCCTTATAGGAATATTTTTATTTAGTCAACCTGAAGTGCTGGCAGGAATTATTAGTTCTGTCTTATCCATCTTCGGAATAAAATATTATCCTAGAAAAATTAAAGGTAAGGTATTGGTTTCTACAACGATCCTAATTGAGATTTTGGGACACTTAGCATGGAGAACAGGTTTAGCTTCGGTTGCATGGATACATTGGCCAATAATTGTTTAATATTGGCATAAAAAAGAAATATAAAGCTGTTTTTCGCTATAAATGCAAAATAAAAAACAATAGATCCTCTCATCTTTGTTATTGTTTACTTAACTTTACGTAGAATCTAATGCAATTTAACAGTAACAAACCTACAATGACCCCAAAGTCAAACCTACTTATTGCAGTATTCACCTTCATCGGGTGTTTTGTATTGCTGGCCTTGCGTCCTGTTCCAGCAGAAGCGGTCTACAATGTAAAATCAGTAACCGGAAAAATAGTTAATGTCTCCCAAGGTGCAGCATCTGGCGAGGTAGTGATTCTACTCAGGAACGAAGACCGAACTTTTTATATTAATCGAGGGACTCAGAATAGAATAGATTTCCAGATTCTAAAAAATAATCTTCTTTACCGGCAAGCGACCTTAAACTTTGAAAAACATTGGAAATCTTCAGATGCCAATAACGAAAAGATTCCTATAGCTCGGTTGACGATAGCTGGACAAACGTATTGGCAAGAGCCAACTGCTAAATTTGTCGGATATTAAGAGGATAGTTGATAAGAATAGATTGTTTAAAAACGGTGGTTTTAAATTCTTAATGCGAGTTAAGAGCTAAACTTCTATTGAATTTGCCATAACTGCTCAAAAAAAATGCTTCTTGCTGCTTGCTTTTTGCTTCACTCGACCGCAATGAAAGAGGGCAAGAGGCAAGTAGCAAGCGGCAAAGAGCAAAAAGCATCCATGCTCAGATAAAAAATACTGTTACGTTCAACTTCTCACTTTTAGCCCTTAATTCGCGTTCTTAATAATTATTCCTTTATAAAAATCTGTAAATCACTCTGCTTTCGCTGTTTCCTCAATTCGTAGGGTTTGATTAATTATCGACCCGAGCGATCAATAAAAATATTATTGGCCTGTTGTGTTCCAAACAAATTAATATCTTGGATATTAACGTGTGAAGGTCGAGTAGCAATAAAGTAGATACTTTCAGCTACATCTCGAGCCCGCAGTGGCTGAAAATCCTCATATATTTTCGCCTTTTCTTTATCTTCAAATCGAACAAAAGCAAACTCTGTTTCTTCTACGTGACCGGGGCTTACTTGTCCCACTCGAATATTATACTGATGTAATTCAAGTCGCATCGCTTTGGTCAATGCTTCGACTGCATGTTTGGTGGCGCAATAAACATTACCGTTAGGATAGACTTCTTTTCCAGCACTAGAGCTCACGTTGATAATATGTCCTTGTCGACGTTTTACCATTAGCGGTGCCAAACATCGAGTCATGTATAATAGTCCCTTAATATTGGTATCAATCATGGTTTCCCAGTCCGCTAAATCACCTTCGTGAATCGAACTAAATCCTTTAGCCAAACCTGCATTATTAATTAAAATATCTACATTTTGCCAATCTTCTCCTAGGTCATTAATGGCTTCCTTGACCGCAAGTGGGTCCCGAACATCAAATGGTAAAAGTTGTATCTGAGCGTTAAATTTTTTCGTATAAATGGTTTTGATGGTTTCCAGTCGAGTAGTCCGACGACCCGTTAAGATCAAGCGATAACCGTTCTGTGCAAATATTTCGGCAGTGGCTCTACCGATTCCAGAAGTCGCTCCGGTAATTAAAACGGTTTTGGTTAATACCTTTCCGTTATCATGAGTCTCTACATCAGCGATTTCAAAGGGAATATCTTGGGAAAAGGGTTTGCTGGAAACGCTTGATTTCTTTTTCTTCTTTCGCTTCTTCTTATCTTTTCTATGATATTGATAAATTCGGTCGTTCTCTTCGGTGCGTAAGGAAGGGTCAAATTGCCAAGACAAATGGTAGGCTCGGCTGGCCTTTTTAAGTTTGTTGATTTGATAAAAAATCTGTGCTAGTTTGAAATAGGCTTTTGAGTGCCCTGGTTCAAAAGACAAAACATTTTCCAATTCTTCGATAGCTCCTTTAGAATCATCTTTAATGTCGTATAATAAATTTGCATATTGTAAACGAGCGTCTACATTGGCAGGATCAAGCTGTAAGGAATGATGAAAAGAATCAGCGGCTTCTGACAGATGGTTACGGAAATGATTTTGTAAAAGTTTTCCTAAGCGATAATGAATCAGCGGTTGCTGCTTATCCATATCGAGAATTTTTTCGTAATAACTTTTCGCTAGGATCCAATCTTGCCTTTGCTCAGCAAGACTTCCCAATAACATATAAGCATCTAAAAATGCTGGATCAAATTGGGTGATTAATTCTAGTTGGGTATTGGCGGAATCAAATTCTTCTGCAGGACTGGCTAAGAAAGTTGCGTATAAAAATCGAAGATGTGTATTGTCGGGATAACGGTCGACCATTACTTTTAACAATTCTAATCCTTCTTCGACATCTCCTTGGTCGATTAGATTTTTAGCTCTTTGTACTGCCTCTTCCGCTACTGAATCAAAAACATCCGAAACCACTGGAATTGGTTCGTTGGGTATTTCATTGATAGAAAATATATCTTTTGAATCTTGTTCCTCATCGTCAAAAATATCATCGATAATATCTTTGGGAACAACTTTAGTTTCCTCCTTTTGTTCTAACCCATCTGAAGATAAAGAATCTAAATAACGATCAAGTTCGCTTTCACCATCGTTGTTATTAAAATTATTCTCGTGTTGTTCCTCCTTCATCTTTTCTTTTTGATGTTCAAGGAGACGATCTAGGAGTGGGCCTTTATCAGCAACGTGGTAAGAACTCTTCAATATATTTTCAACGTTAAGTTGATCAACCGTGGCATCAATTTCTACCGCGTCATTTTTAGCTTTGACCTCATCTATTGTTTCAAAACTATTTTCGTTTGTTAATTCTGCTTGGGGGACTTCTAATTTCTCAGAAATTTCCGATTCGAGAATTTTGTCGAATTCTGGGTCTTGTATCTCTGTCAGACCGGATTTTTCTGTTGCCAGAGCTGTACCCGGAATTGCGGATTCAGCAGCAAGGTTTACAGGATCGTCTTCCACCATTGAAACGGGCGGAACTGGTAGAGGGCCGTTAAAAAATTCTTCAGGATCTGGTTCTTCTTCTAGAATTTCTGGAAGAACGATTTTGGTGGTCTTAATTTTTTCTTTATAAGTGTCATGTAATTCTGGTGCTTCGAGTGTGTCGAAGAATAATTCAAAATCATTATGGGACATCTGGTCAAAAGTCCAAAAATCAACGCCTCGGAGAATTCTTAAAAATTCACCTACCTCCGAAGAAGTGCTACGGACAATTTTTAGTTGTCCTTCAATTTTATCGAGCAAAATGGGATCGGTTGCTTCTCGTTTAAGTTTTCTTAAGTCCAAGTAGCGTTCCTGCCAATAATTCATATATTGGATCACGTTAGAAACGCGCTCAAAAGTAGTAGGAACCGCTTCATAGGAGCCATCTGCCTTTTGCTTACGTCCATCAATCACAACAGGTTGAACTTGGTTGGTATGCTCACTAGCCTGTAACATAAAGAGGGCTTGGTACATACATTCAGTGGAACGGAGAAAGTTATCGCTCACCAATAAAAGAATAGGTTCTTTTCGGTTTTTTAACTGTGCCTGTAGACCGTTGTCCCCGGTAATTTCATCTCCAGCCACATGATCAAAGTCGATACCTACCAAACTGAGTTTGGCGTCGATTTCGTGCGCAATATTTTGATTCTCTTTAC
>CAZYAC010000100.1:0-14322 GCA_964645475.1 uncultured Saprospiraceae bacterium
AACCAGACTTTGAAAATTTATTCAAAATCCCTACCCTGAGAAATATTGACTTAACTGCTCCTTATATGCATGATGGTCGTTTCGAAACGCTAGAAGAAGTCGTCAACCACTACTCCGATGAAGTGGAAGAAAATGAGTGGACAACAGAATTCTTTCCTCCAGGCGGTTTTGGTTTTACAGATACCGAAAAAGAAGCGATGGTTGCTTTCCTAGAAACGCTAACCGACGAATCTTTCCTTACAGAGCCAAGATGGTCTGATCCTTTTGGGTTAGAAACCAACCTAGAAAATTTCACTATCGAAAATCTGATCATTCGACCTAACCCGACCCGCGACGTCGCTGTTATTGAATATGATAATCCAGAGAACGAGATCGTTACCTTTCACATATTTGCTGCTGACGGCAAATTGGTCCTGAACGAACAAACCCGTAGCGATAATTACACCCTCGACAAGGGTATCTTCCAACCCGGCACTTATTTTATTGAGGTGTTGATGGACGACCGAAAAAGTACCGCTAAGTTGATGGTGCAGTAATTTTTATTCACCAATAGAAAACCTCCAAATATGTGAAGAACGTATTTGGGGGTTTTCTATTGGACAATTTTTTTCATATTAATTTAGCATTGGCCATTGTTTCTATTGCCAGTCGTTTTTGAGAAAAAAATAAATCTGTTAAATTTTCGGAAAGAACATTTATAGGTTTCTTGAATTGGTATATCTAAAATACAAAGTGGGCGTCTGTAGACTCAGTTTTTTTCATTATTGTATTTGGTGAAATTGCTTACAATTGCTAATTAAATTTGCAATTCTTGATTATCAATTCACAATAGTTCGGTAAAAATTAAGCGGCAATTTTGCCAAAATCTAATATTCTGTTAATTGCTACTTTATTTTTCTTCAACTCTGTGTCAATTTGAAAGTTGGATAAAAATAAATCAAGCATAAGTTCATTGAAATACGAGGTCTTTATATCAGCCAGAGAAAAAGGTTTATCCTTATCCTTTTCTAAGTAATGGGCTGCTTTAGCAAGCCCTACGGTTGTTAATGCCATGTTGAAATGAAAGTATAATTTACTCTCACTTCTAGCTTGACAATGGGTTAGTCCTGTAAATTGTTTGGCATCTCTGAATAAGAATTCAATCTGGAATCTTCCTTTGTAAAATTTGTAGATTGAAATTCCATTCAACGTTAAATCAGTAGAGAACAAAAGTGCATACCGTCTAGTAGGTTGTCCTTCGTCCAAAAACTCAACATAAACCACATTGATATTTCTTTTCAAAGAAACGGACCAAACAATTGCTTGAAATAAAATGACGGTTTCATCTCTGAAGGTTTCTTTAAATCTCCTTTTGTCAATATTTTTGGTGTCCACTTTTCCGTCATGCTTTTTAGGTCGTCCTCTTCCTTTTCTTTTGGGCCCCTTGTAAAGATATTTCAAATTAGCATCTTGACGAAGCTTACAAATAATTTCCAAATCCGTTGAAGTCTTGATTTTGTCAATGTATTTTAACTTGGCGAAATAGCCATCTACCGCTAAATACTTGGAAATTTCCCGAATCTGTTTACTTCGATCTACTATCAGTTGAGCATAATAAGCAACTAGGCTTAGCCCTTTAGCTTTCAATTCTCTTGGGCTCGGTGTTTGTATCGCTTCTAAATTAAAAGCAGTATTATGAGTAATATCCACTACTCCCAAGCCACCAATTTCAATCCCTCTGGTTGCTCTTCCTAAACAACCACTATAAAACATCCCTCTATGTGGAGTGTGTTTACCACTTTTAGGAAGATAAGACGGATCAAATGCTACAATACAATTATTCGACAACTTTAATTTGTATAGGGCTGCATTAAATTTGAAAAAATCAAAACCTTTTTCAAAATGAAGTCGATAACTTTTCTCGCTATAGGAACCATATCGCTCCATTCCTTTAAAATTATACCGACCTCGTATTGACAAAAACAATATCATGGTAGAAAGTATAAAATTTCTACGGGGCTTCGATAAGCCTTCCATTTTATTTAGTAACTTTCCAGCGAGAGCATGGCTCTTATTGGAAGCTTTTTTTGTGAGTAGTTGCATACAACCAAAAATATGCTTCCTTTTCTTATTAAAAAAATGCAGAAAAAGTTACCGCACTATTAAATTCAATAAGTTAAGAAGAATTAGGGCAAGGGAGAGCTGGCCACGAAATGGAGGATAAGTTCCCACTATAAGCAATAGTGCGAGTTACTAGATTTTGTTAGAAAACAATGACTTTTAATAAAAAAATTATCGTACAAATTGTTGTTTTTCTAAATAGAAAAACAGACAATCTGTGCAAATGGCCTTTACAAGTGAAGTTGCTTTATCTAGCAAGCATTCGAAAAAAGCAGAAATGATTAATCCAATTTATGCAAGGAAAAGGTTAAAGAAGTAATTCTTGAAGGTCTTTACCGAATTTCATTCGAATATCTTTTTTTATAAACTCTCTATTCTCATCAATGAGTTCAAGTTTATACCGAATATTATCGCGAATAATCTCACGTTTTTCATTTAAGAACTTGAGCGTAGCTTCATCATCTGCGTTGGTAGCATTTAACAAATATAACGAATCAAAATCTTCACATATTTTTTTAAATAGAGTGATAGGAGAAACTTTTTCTCTCATAGTAATTTTCTCATTAAGTGGGCTATTAAAGGTTAGTCATCAAATATGATGCCACACATATTGAAAAAATAAACATATCACAATATACTATATTATAGTACTTTTTTCTTTTTTAATTCTTGCTTTGTTGACCTTCTAAAATCTCTCTCAGGGAGTAAGGGACTTCCAAACGGAAAATTAAAAAGCTTAGGTGAAGGAGAATCTTGTTCTGAAGTATCTGCCACTACATTAGGTTCTTCTTCTAATACTTTAGAGGGAATAGTTTTCGAAATTGTTTCGTCATCAAGCTTGGATTCATTTTGGGGCTCTGGAGAGTGGTTTCTATAATTTTCTATAACTAAGAAAAATCCAAAATAAAATAAAGAGATCGTGATCATTCCAATTAAAAAAATTTCTATTGGACTTATTCCCATTAAAAAAGTTTTATCTATAAACTCAATGTACAAAGCTAATATGCCTAGGCTACTTACGCCAGTAAGTAGACAGACGAGTGACTTATTAATTTTCATAAGTGATTGTTTTTAACGCTAAGTGTATATTTAGTTGTCGCCAAATGGAGACAATTATAACATACACAATGTTAGATTCACGTTTGGTTTTTTGTTTTCCGCTTTTAACTAAAAAATTAAAGTATTCTATACCGTATTACCGATTAATTCTTTTAAATATAAAGGCTACTAAACTACCCAAAATAGGTGCTAATGCAGATAGTCCGACAACAATAGCGTATTCAAGCCCCTCTTTCCCATTTATCTTAGAAATCAGACAAATTAATACTACCCCCATAAGAAAAAAGGTTAAAATACTGGCTAAAACAACTGCACCTGTTAACCATACGTCTTTTTTTGGTGGATGTTCAGGAGATGGTTGTGTTTTTTCTGAATCATCGACAGTTATAGCACCACGTTCACTATCCTTAATGAAATCTTTAAATCGATCAATAAGAATTTGTTCATCGGGTGTAAGTGTTTCTGACTCAGAAATTTTTCTAGCGATTTCCTCTAATGTAGGGTCTGGCATGGGTGTGCTTTGAATTTAAAGTTTTTCATTAGTGTTTTCTCACAAAGCAAAATATGGCCAAAGATAAAAAACTTAATCATTATACAAAATAAATACACATATTATTGTTTATTTTAATTTTTTTTAACATAAAATAGCATAAAAATGTAAATAAATCTTTGTATAAGACATAAATAAGTTATCTATCAAGCCAAATAGAGCCTCCAATACATATACATAAAGAATACGTATTTTTACTACTAAATCACAAACGGATTAGTTTTGCGTATTCAATAACATATAAGTACTAAATAAATGAAGCCGCTTATACAAATGGTATTATGGTATTACTACCGTTTTTCTTTTTTGTTTTTCAAATAGTAAAGGAACAAATTCCTACAGAACAACAAAGGCGACTGGTACAATTTAGAACTAACCAATGGGTACTACTCGACCGATGTGTGAATAGTCAGATCGGGCTATGTTAAAGCCGAGGCTCTAAAGCATGATATTTATATGCACTCCCTGAGTAAAAGGATGTATTTTTGGTTGAGATGATAATGGAAACCCTATTCGTTGAAAAACTTGTTTAGCTACTTTTAGCTTCATACCAAACTTTAAAAAGAATTCTTCTACTCTTTCAAATAGATCAAAAATTTTCCGAAGCATACCTTTTGAAGTTGCTTTCTCTAGGTTGTATCCAAAGAGCAAAAAAATATTTTTAATAAGGGAATATATTTGTTGCACTAAAAAAACGATAAAACCCCAAAATAAAACTTGCATACTTCCGTTTTTAGTTTTAACTTTGATTTTCAAAGTACTTTACAATAAACGAAATTTATCACCAATTGGCACCATGGTAATGGATCAACAAAAACATCATCTCGAAACGCTAACGGAAATCAGAGCACTCATGGAGCAATCCTCTCGCTTTATTTCTCTAAGTGGATTATCCGGCGTAGCGGCGGGTATTTTTGCCCTTTTAGGGGCCGCTGCCGTATATTGGTATCTAGGTATTACGCCGTTTTCTGGGCAGAAAGCTTACTATGTAACGGCTGAAACTATTGCTCGGGGCGGGATGCACTATCTTACGTTCTTTCTAGTCGATGCGGCGATTGTATTATTCCTAGCAATTAGTAGTGGTATTTTCTTTACAACCCGTAAAGCCCGTAAAAAAGGGCTGAAAATGTGGGATGCGTCTTCTCGACGCTTATTAATAAATATGGCTATTCCACTGGTGGCTGGTGGAATATTTTGCTTAGGTTTGCTTTATCATAATTTATTTGGAATGGTCGCACCAGCCACATTGGTTTTTTATGGTCTAGCTTGTTTGAATGCAAGTAAATATACTTTAAATGATATACGATATTTGGGTATTTTAGAGATTATTCTAGGGCTGATTGCTCTATTTTTTCTTGGATATGGATTAGAGTTTTGGGCGTTTGGTTTTGGGGTATTACATATCGTCTACGGACTGATTATGTATTATAAATACGAGCAGTGAAAAATATTTATACAAAAATAAGAAAGGAATTTGATCATCGAACACGGCTGGGTATTATGTCTATGTTGATGGTCAACGAATGGGTAGGATTTAAGACTTTCAAAGAAACACTGGGCCTGGAAGATGGGACGCTCGCCAGTCACCTAAAGAAATTAGAAGCCAATGAATTCATTGAATTTAAAAAAGAATTTATCGGTCGTAAGCCACAGACCTCTTACGCTGTGACTGATATTGGTAGAAAAGCTTTTACCGATCATCTAGATGCGCTCGAAGAAATTATCAGACAAAGTAAATGATTTTTTTGCTATTGGCTATTGGCCGCTAGCCCTGCTGGCAGGCAGGTATTTGCCTTCTTCTATCGCAAAGCATTTTTTAAGTAGAATAGAAAAAATGAAAAATATTTATCAATGAATTTCTGCTTGTTTTTTTCGCATTAGTAACGCACGATATAGGGAAGCAAATAGCCAAATGCCAAGCATTTTAAATCATCAGTAGTTTCTGATCTCTTTTTTTACACATTCACTTTGTTTTTCAAAGTACTTTATTAAAAATTTAATTATGAATAAATCAGCATTTACCTCCGTCCGGCTCACCGAAGCCGAAAAACAGGAATCTTTGCAAGCCACCGAGGCCTTCGAAGCCCAGCTTGCACAGCTACCAACTGTAGGGGATGTCGGTTTTTTTGGTCCGAATAGTATGACCTGGAAAATCTATCGGGAACCGACTATGTTATTGGGAGGCATCAGTGCCTTACTTCTTCAGATTGCTCATCCGGCCATCGCCGAAGGCGTTCGTAAGTTTAGCAATTTCCACGAAGAGTATCTCTATCGAGCCCATCGAACGTTCAACGCCATGGCTGGATTCTATTTTGGATCGGAAGCACTTGCCCTCAAGACTGCTCGACGATTATTTCAGATGCATGGTATGATTCGTGGTAATGTCGGTAAAAAAGTAGATGGCTGGTGGCAGGTAGAAAAATTTTGTGCCCGTGATCCGGAATTACTTACTTGGGTGTTGGCTACGCTCGTCGAAACTAGCTTACGCATCACCGAACTAATCCACGGACCACTACCTCGTTCCGAAAAAGAGCAGTTTTTCGAAGAATCTAAAATCATCGCTACGCTCATGGGTATTCCAGCAAAAGATTATCCGGACGATCTCACCGCTTTTGAGCATTATTACCAGATTATGTTGCAAAGCGACACCTTACAGGTCACGCCAACCAACATGCGATTATCGAAAATTATTCTGCAACCACCTTATGGCAGCAATCGTATTTTCCGCGCTATGGCCGCAGTATTTTTACCAGAAAAATTTGCGCAAGAATACCAATTACTACCCTCTCCAACCGAAAAAAAATGGATCGAACGTTTCGTCAAGTTCTTACGATTTGCGCTGAAGTTCACCCCTAAATTTTTACGGTTTGCGCCACCTTACCACCAAGCCAATTGGCGACGTACCAAGGAACGTAAAAAATGGCACACTGGATATTTCTACACCCTGATTACTAAACATTTTAAATTCCCTTTTGGCATTAATATTTAATAATGCGAATCAGTAGTTCAGGTTGGTTTGAATTTTTAAAATGCTATTTGCCGCTTGCTATTTGCTACTTGCTTCACTCGACCGCGATTAAAGAGAGCAAGTAGCAAACGGCAAGAAGCGAGAAGCAAAAATCACTCATTATATTTGAAAGTATTACCTAATTTTTAACCGCTGATTCGCATTAATACTATATAAACATTCAAATTTTCTTAAATAAAAATTTTATGTCTTTACTAACAAAAATAAGAATCCTCTTTTCTGAAGACCGGCAATTTCGACAATTTATGTTGCTGTGTTTGTTTACGCTTTTTAATTTTTGCCTCGTTGGGGTAAGGTTATATTATGTTGATTTCAATCTAGCCTCCATTCAGTCTTCGGAAGATTTATTCATGCTACGAGGTACTACGACCTTTTTATTTCTAATCTGGAATTTATTTTTAGCATGGATTCCATACTGGCTGTCACTAGCTGTGGCACCGTTATATGAACGTAGTAGGTCGCTATTACTTACTGGCGGATTATTATTTGTTTGGTTGCTCTTTTTGCCCAATGCACCTTACATTCTCACCGACCTTTTACATCTGCGGATGCGCGCGCCTATTCCCTTTTGGTACGATATGATGTTATTGATTTCCTTTGCTTGGACTGGTTTTTTACTCGGATTAATTTCTCTTTACGAAGTCCACCGTTTTATAACGAAGCAATGGTCTGGTTTAGCAGGTTGGATGATTGTATTTATCTGCGTAATTCTGAGTGGGTTAGGTGTTTACATTGGTCGCTTTTTACGTTGGAATTCGTGGGACATAGTTACCCAACCATTTGAATTAATACAGGATTTATTTAAAATACTGATAGCGCCTCAATCATTTTACGGGAGTGGAAGTATCGTCCTATTTGCTGCTTTCTTTTTTCTTTCTTACCTCACTTTTTTCAGTTTTTCAGAAAACAAATAATATTAAGCTATGAGTCTCTCTTTCTATTCTTCTGTCCACCCCAAAAATCGGGGTGGATTTTCTTCCAACGAAGCACCGATTGATATATATTTCAATCAGTTGATTATTTACTGGTCGGAGCGTTTATTGTCTCCTTCTCTACGTGGAAGTCGGTGGCACGAATTGGTTGTTTTCGGTATTAAACAAGCCAGAGCAGCGAGCTTCGGCGGCAGTTTATTGGCCTTGATTTTGCTAACTAGTTTTTTTGAATTTGGCACCATTGCCCGTTACGATTTTTTGTTTCTCGGAGCTATTTTTATTCAAGCAATGCTATTGATTTTAAAAATAGAAACTTGGAAAGAGACGCAGGTTATTTTGCTTTTCCATGTGGTAGCCACCGTTATGGAATTGTTTAAAACCCATCCGTCTATAGGTAGTTGGCATTATCCAGAGGTGTGTTTTTTTAAGCTTGGGAATGTACCACTTTTTACTGGTTTCATGTATTCTGCGGTAGGCAGCTTTATTGCTCGGTCTTGGAAAATCATGAAGTTAAGGTATACCAATTATCCGCCTTTATGGATAACGGTATTACTAGCTATTTCGATTTACATCAATTTTTTCACCCATCATTTCATCTATGATTTTCGCTATTTGTTGTTTGGCTTAATTGGAATATTTTATTTTAGGACACAAGTTTATTTTATGGTTTATCAAAAAGAAAGGCGAATGCCGATGCTTTTAGCCTTTGTACTAATAGCTTTCTTTCTCTGGCTGGCTGAAAATGTAGGTACTTACGGTAGCATCTGGCAATATCCAGACCAAGCAGAAGTCTGGCAATGGGTTTCATTCGGAAAAATGGGCGCCTGGTTTTTATTAATGATTGTCAGTTTCGTTTTGGTCTCCTTGCATCAGAAAAACACCCTTTTTAGCGATCAATAAATTAGCAGGAGGATAGAAATTGTTTAAAAATAAAACTCAACTCCTTCGATTAAGTCATTGATAATGTGGGTCTTCTTAAACAACTTCATAATATAAAAATCCAAATTTTGATTATATTTATGGCAATAGTAATTACCTCCATAAGAGCCTGTTTAAAAATTGGCTATTGTAGATAAAACTAAGTCCTTTTTTAATCAATCAAGGCACGAAAACAGGAGTTTATCTGGATAAACGACTGTTTGAGTAACGAAGAGTGAACAAAAAGGAGCAGTTTTAGGTCAATACGTTAATTTTAAACATGCTCTAAATACCATCTGCTTTGGAAAATAATCTTTTGTTCGACGTTGAAACTTACGCAGTTAATTTTATTACCCGTAATATACCGAAAGATTTTGCCTTTCATGATCTGCAACACACGATCAGTGTTGTCGAAGCTGCCAATAAGATTGGAAAGGCCATGAATCTCAGTGAAGAATCATTGGAAGTCTTACAAATTGCCGCGTGGTTTCATGATATGGGCTACGACAAAGGCCGAGAAGGACACGAAGAAAGAGGTTGTGAGTACGTGGCAAATTTTTTACACCCTTTTAATTATCCAGCTGATAAGTTAGATAAAATTCAAAATTGCATTCGTGCTACCCACCTCAATCATCCAGCCAAAACAGAATTAGAAAAAATAATTTGTGATGCTGACCTCAGTCACCTGGGGCGTAGAAATTATTGGGATCGTTGTGACCTGATTAGGCAGGAGATCGCCACCACCCGCGATACGGTGATGACCGATGAAGAATGGGTAAGCTTTGAGCTTGGATTTATGCAAGCGCACTCTTTTAATACGCCAATTGCTCAGGAATTATACGGTAATCGCAAAATTAAGCATATCCAAAAACTAGAACGCCGACAAAAAAAATATAGAGAATTATCAAACCCTAATACTTCTACCAGCTTACCTGTACGAAATAAAAAAGGCAAAAAAAAGAAAAAACCTTCCTACGCAGATCTTGCAAGCAAAGATTCTTCGGCTAATATCAATTTAAAGGAAATCAGTCTAGGACGAGGGGTGGAAACCATGTATCGAACTACCTATCGAACACATATCAATCTAAGTTCTATCGCAGATAATAAAGCGAACATCATGCTTAGTATCAACGCAATTATCGTTTCTATTACGCTTTCAACCCTAGTTCCAAAATTTGATGACATCCCCAATTTGGTCATTCCGACAGTTGTCTTACTCTTCGTTTGCCTAATCGCCATTATATTTGCCACACTCTCTACACGACCCAAAATTACAGAAGGTCGATTTACCCGAAAAAACATAGAAGAACGAAACGCCAACTTACTCTTTTTCGGAAATTTTTATAACATGAGCCTCGATGATTATCACTGGGGGATGTTAGAAATGATTAAGGATGAGGATTTTTTGTACAGTTCGATGACTCGTGATCTTTACTATTTAGGAATTGTATTAGCTAAAAAGTACCGTTATCTTAGTTATTGCTATGCCGTTTTTATGTACGGTCTGATTATCGCAGTGATTACTTTCGCCATTGTATTTATTGCCTAAAAAGGGAATGTCCACGCCGTAAGTAAACTTACGGGTGGACTTGCCCTATAGAAAATAACAACAAAACAGAAAGTTCTTGAACTTAAATATAAATATTTGTTTGTTAGAAAGTTAAGACCGGGGTCACATGATAGGGGAAATCAAAGACAATACAAATTTTTTTTTTCGAATAAGTTAATACAGTAAAATACCTGTAGGTACAATTAATTTTACTGCAATGGAATTACTCCCTTAGGTTGGACGAAAAATTTTAGATAGAAAGTAAAGCATCTAATCAGGATTCATTGGATTCAATCCGGTGGGCCATGCGCTGAATAGCGTCTATAATTGCCTCTAAGGCTGGTGGATAGTCTACGTATTGTATTTTATGGCGATCTTTTCCCCAAATACTCAGAGTGACTACTTTTTTCTTCTTCCCATAAGCGATTGCTAGACGGAGTGGTATTGGACGAGGTTTTTCTTGTTTCCTTTTTTGGCAAAGACTATTATCACAATCATAGATACGCTCCAGTTCAAAAAACCCTTTGCTGTCTACAAATTTTGCAAAAGCTTCCAGTTCATCGCGTGAAATATCCTTACGGGTAACATCTAGTCCCTTTCTAACGGTTTTAAATTCTTTGATTAAACGACCATCGCTTTTGATATGAATATAATCTCTTAGCACCGGGTCAATACCGCCATAATAGCCACCACCGATCAGTTCGATGTTAATATAAACTCGATCATCTTTATATTTTTTTCTTTTCTTCTTTTTCTTTTTTCTTTTTTTGGATTTTCGCTTTACAAAACTAAAGAGACCTCCACTTTTTTTCTTTTCTTCCATTTCCACAATCACATCAGGAAGTTCATTGGCAGGCTTAATGAAAGGCGCATCCTTACTTTCTACTTTAACAAAATGATACTGATAGGTTCCTTTACTATTTGGTTGAGTAAATTCTAAAACCAGTCGATTTCGACTCAATTCTGCGACCACAAATTTTTTAATATGCTTAAAACTATAGATAAGTTCTCGATCTTCAACCTGGAATCTACCTTTGGTCAGGCGACCATTTAAGTATTGTTGATAAGTATAGTTGTATCGAAAATAGAGATAATATTCGTAAAAATTTTCGGCTTTATGAATAGTGGTATTGGATTCTAGATGAGTCGCGTAAGTATATTTCCACTTAGATTCTAGCAGTCTCCGCTCTTCTACCGCTCCAAAACTTCCTCTGGCATTCGTCGGACTCCCCTTCTGTGCACGTACGTCCACAGTAAAAATTCCGATAAATATCAGTAGTAAAGCCAGAAGCCTTCTCATTGTTATCACGTATTTACAAAAAATTTGAGACTCGATTAAACGAGTCTCAAATCTTAAACTATCAAAAATTATACCATGGAGGTATCTGAAGGCGAACTGATAAGTTAAAATCGGTAACCAAAAGTAAATAGTATTTTATTACTACTTAATTCGCGATCCACTCTCTGCTCAGCAGCATTATCCCGTAAATTATACGGAGAGTATTCTGATTCTGTACTCCCTCTAACATAAGCAAAGTCCAGATAATATCTATCTGCCCTATAACCGCCTCCCAAACTAATGCGACTACGAGATTCATCACGATCAACGCTAGCCGTTCCCAGCCAATTATACCCTGCTCTTACCAAGAATCGTTCAATCATATATTCTGCTCCGACTCTAATATTCAGGGCAGATTGAAGCTCGTCCTTAATCTCTTCGTTGACTAAATCTCCACGGTCCAGATCAAAAACACTATTTCCATCCTTATCCAGATTGTACTTGTTAGCTCCATAATTGACATACTCCACTTCCGCTGACAGCAAGCCCACCTTAGGAACGATCAATCCTCCACTACCAATAAATCGCCAAGGCGTCCGAAAACCATAATCAATGGTTCTAGGTTCCGCAGGTAATCCTCCACCAGAGATAGTCTGTCCACCATCTGTATAAGTATAATTCACACTCGTATCATAATAATCAGTCAATTTATAAAAGGTCGGCGTATGCACAGCAGCTCCAATTCTGATCTTTGGTGTAGGCCAATAGATCATTCCCATTTTGACATTTATACCCACGCCTTCGGTGTTTAAAGTATCCGTAAATTGTAGATTTTCAAAAAATGGAACATTTCCATCAGGTTCTGTTCCTGGATCAAACTCTTCGTATTCTCTGGATTGAGAATAATTTAATAACGGGATTCCTATAGTACCGCCTATCAGAAATTTATTCTGGTAGTTACCTGCCAAAGATAAAGACAACTCACTGATTGAGCCTTGTCTTCTTAAGTTTTGTAATCGGGTTATTTGGGCTCCTGGTTCCGCCTCTTCAAAATCATTGAAGTAGGTTATTAAATTATTGTCAAAGTCCACAATATCACCAATTGCTCCAGCATCAAATCCAGGACCAGCGAGAAAATCATCCAACTGTTGGGCAGGTATTGGTTGCCCATCCAGCGTGGTCGCTAATTCTAAAAATTGATCCGCTATTGAGCCAGAAGATTGGCCCTCAAAGTTAAAATTCTCTTTAAAATTTGCTATCCGATTATAACCAATTGCAAAATTCGAAGTTCTCCATTTACCTCTAGGTTGTGAATTCAATACGACACCTACATTACTAAAACTAAAGGCTACCGCATTATTATCAATCTGGGGATTATTTCTCCCCGCCAAGGTTCCTGTGGTCTTTCGTAAATCAAAAGAGGGGGTAATACTAAATTCTGAACTTCGGTAAATCGCCAATCCTGCCGGATTAACATTAATTACCGAAAATTCACCACCCAACGCACTCATTCCACCACCAATACCAGCCATTCGGGCAGTACTCGCAGATTCTATTTGACTAAAACGTAAGGCGTCACTAACCGATTGGGCGGACATAAAATTAGTAATACTAAAAATCAATAAAAATAAAGTGATGTATTTCATAAAAGGGGTTGTTTTATAGCTTTCTTTAAAATGGTTTAAAAATAGAAGAATCTGTCTATTCTTAAAATTATTTTGTTGAATAATTTGTTTGTTGAGTTGTTTAATGTTTGCTTTTTAGCCATAAAAAAAGTGGGTGAAAATAAATCCACCCACTCTTTTCGCTTATGCGAATTTAGCAAATCTTAGTTACCTCTACGACTAGAGCTTCTTCGGCTACTGCTGCCAGAAGATCTGTTAGAGCTACGGCTTCGAGATGGAGAAGCACTGCTACGAGAGCTGCTACGATTGCTTCGATTATAACTGCTACGTTTCTGAGTACGTGGTGCCGATGTTCTAGTTTTGCTTCGGCTCGAATTACTACGACTCTTAAAGATGCTAGAGCGTTTCTTGGTCGCACGTGTATTAGACCGAGTAGCAGAAGAAGATCTTCGCGTATTAGTTCGTTGGGTAGCACGGCTGTTTCCTCTAGAAGTATTGCCTCTGCTGTTTCCAACACTATTGGTTCGTGTATTTCCTTTTTGAGTTCTGGTACGATTTGATCCGTTAGTACGGCCACCTACTCTGCTATTGTTATTATTATTACCAGAACCAAAATAAGATCCTTGAGCATTTCGATTGTTGTTAGCACGAGCGCTGTTAAAGGTACCTCCACTTCCACTCCATGAAGGAGGACAAGCATTATATCCACCTGCTCCACCAAATCTATTTCTGTTGAATCCATTGTTAAAGCCGTTGTTGAATCCATTATTAAATCCATTATTAAATCCACCATATGGATTATACGGATTGTAAACATTTCGGTATGGATTAAAAGCTCGGTATGGATTGTAACGGTTACGATTACCGATAATAACTGTCAAACCGTTACGGTTTCTGAAACTATTATAAGGGTTGTAAAATCCATTATAGAAATTAGATGCGTAGATGGCACGACCAGGATTACCGAAGCGATCATAGTAATAAGTATCTACGTATGCTGGTGCATAAAAGTCAAATCCAGTATAAGGACGGTGGAAGCGACGGATTCGCGACGTATAATAATAGTCATAATCATCATCATCGTAGCTTGAAGCATCAAAATCGTCGTCATCCGAATCAACTTCGTCGTAATCATCGTAAGAAGTTTCGTAAACGTCTTCCGTATCAGTGGAAGGATCAAAATAAACATCGTCGTACTGCGCGATTGCTGTAGCTCCAAATCCGAAGAGGAAAAGGGCGATTAAAAAGGTTGATAATTTATACATTTTCATAATAAAGAAGT
>CAZYAC010000101.1:0-4284 GCA_964645475.1 uncultured Saprospiraceae bacterium
ATGATCGAGAAACGAGAACATATTGCCCTCGTCGTCGGAGAATTTGGTGGTGTCAATGGAATTGTTTCCATGGAGGATTTAATAGAAACTTTACTTGGCTTAGAAATTATTGACGAAATGGACAACGCCGATGATATGCAAATGCTCGCCCGAAAAAATTGGGAAAAAAGAGCCAAAGAATTAGGCATTATTAGCCCTGATAATAATCCAACTTAATTTTCAATTAAGCTGGATGTTGGTTTGTTGAAATGTTGAGGTAGGATATAAAGACTCAACATTTCAACGATTCAACAAAAAATTCACACACATATTCAAACCTAATTTCTCTGATGGAAAACCCAACTAAGGATCAAGATCAGCTCGAAGAAAAAATTAACATTCTAACGCCAGAACCAGAAGTTGTAAAGGAAGAACTGGAGGTAGAAGTTCCACTTAGCGTTGCTAACGGAACGGATCGCTACCCAGATGTTTATCAAACTTTTACTCCAGACAAAATAATCAAGGCTAGTAGAAAAGGGAATCGTTTTATCTTTGTTTGTGAAAATACCATCACCTTAAAAATTACCGTCCTCGAATCTGGCTTATTTCAACTTACCTATAGTCACGACGGATACTTCCATCCAGAATTTTCTTATGCAATCGATCCGGAATTTAAAGCAGCTGCGATCAATCCTGCTTATTTCGAACAATCGGATCATTATATGATTCGGACCCGAAAAATGATCTGCATAGTTCAAAAGAAGAACATGGCCGTTAAATTTACGGACCTTGAGGGTAATCTAATCAACGAAGATGCAAAAGGCTTTTTTACCAAAACCACGATTCTCAAAGGAGTTGAACGGGTAAGAATCACCAAAAAAGCCTTAGCCGACGAACGGTTCCTTGGCTTTGGTGATAAAACAAAACCCAATAATCTTCGTGGACATCATTTTGTCAATTGGAATTCCGATGCTTTCTCTTACGATCATAATACCGACCCGCTCTATCGGACCATTCCTTTTTATTACGGATTACACGAGCAAGGTGCTTATGGTATCTTTTTCGACAATACCTATAAAACCATATTTGATTTTGATTCGGAAAAGGATAATACCGTTTCGTTTACTGCTGAAGGCGGCGAAGCCAATTACTATTTTATTTATGATACCACTCCTACCGAAATTGCCAAGACTTATACTCGTCTAACAGGTACACCTGAACTAGCTCCGATGTGGGGATTGGGTTTCCATCAATGTCGCTGGTCTTATTATCCAGAAAAGCGTGTCAGAGATTTAGCAACTAAGTTTCGTGATAAAAAAATACCTTGTGATGCGATTTACCTCGATATCGACTACATGGATAATTATCGAGTTTTTACTTGGAATTTTGACTATTTCCCTAATCCTGAAAAACTTTTAAGTGATTTACAAGATGATGGATTTCAGACAGTAGTGATGATCGATCCGGGTATCCGTGTCGATCCCGACAACTATATTTATCAGGATGGATTAGAAAAAGAAATGTATTGCCGGATGCCGGATGGTCGTTTAATGACGGGGCCTGTTTGGCCTCCTGTTTGCGCTTTTCCTGATTATACCAATCCAAAAGTCCGTGATTGGTGGGGGCCACTTTATAAGGATTTATATCTCAAAGATGGTGTTGCCGGTTTTTGGAATGACATGAATGAACCAGCCGTCTTTAAAATTAATGCCAAAACTTTTCCTGGTAATGTTTTGCACGATTACGAAGGTCAACTTACGGACCATAACAAAGCCCATAATATTTATGGGATGCAGATGGCTCGAGCCACTTATCAGGGACTAAAGGATTTGAAGCCAGAGAAAAGACCACTGGTAATCACCCGAGCAACCTATAGTGGTGGTCAACGTTTTTCTTCTGTTTGGACTGGGGATAACCGATCTAGTTGGAATCATCTTCGCTTGGCCAATGTTCAGTGTCAGCGACTTAGTATTAGCGGTTTTTCTTATGTAGGGACCGATATTGGTGGGTTTCATGGAGATCCTGACGGCGAACTAATGACCCGTTGGTTACAACTTGGTATTTTCCATCCATTGTACCGAATCCATTCGATGGGTAGCAATGTTGATGGGGCGGCCATTATCAACGGTTATGTGATCAAAGAAGAAGAACAACTTTGGCAAGAACCCTGGACGTACGGAGAAGAATTTACCGTGCATACCCGTAAAGCTATTGAAACTCGATATCAGCTATTGGGTTATTTATATACTGCCTTCCGACAATATTGTCAAGATGGTACCCCACTTATGCGTCCGTTAGCATTTGATTATCCTGCCACTAAAGATGCGGACCGACCTGAATTTATGTGGGGCCAAGACTTATTGGTCAGTCCGATTTTAGAGTCTGGGATTCGAACCCATTTGGTTCAGCTGCCTGCCGGCGATTGGTACGATTTATTTAGTGGTAAAAAACACCCAGGAAATCAATTGCTGCAGATTGATGTAGACCATAGCTCCATTCCAGTTTTTGCCAAACCAGGTTCAGTAATTCCACTCTATCCAGTTCGTCAACATACTGGGGAAAAAATAAAAGACTCGGTAACGCTTAAAATTTTCTATACGGATGGAAAATACCAATCCAGCCTTTACGAAGATCAAGGCGAAGGGTATGCTTACAAAAATGAAATTTACTCTGATAAAGTCTTTGTAGTAGAAAATAGTCCCGATGGATTTTCGATTAGTCAGACTATCCAAGGAATTTTTAGTGTGGATTATAAAGAATATGTAATAGAAGTTTATGGTTGTCCTTTTACCGTAGACCATATAAATGTGGATGGCAGTATGATCGATTATAGTGTTGAAAAAACAACTAAGAATCAAATAATAAAGCTAAAAGTAAGTGAAGAGTTTGGAGAAATTGAAATAAAAAAAGAAGGATAGGCTAAACGCTACAAAATTACAGTTTCGCTTTAATTACAAAATTTCAAAAAACGCAGTGCTATACTTTTTTTATTAATCGGTGAATTGGTTAATCAATGAGTCTGCTGCCGGCAGATTCTGTCATTCTCTTAAGGTATACGCGCTATGCATAACATCGAGGAATTCTTTTTGATTAAAGAAAACACGAATCAAAATTGAAGTTGTAAAGGCTATATATTTTCACCAATCTGATGACCATGAAAGATATATTATATTTCCTGTTATTTCTTCCTTTTCTCCTCCCTGCACAATCATGGGAGATTACAGAAATTGGAACTGTCCCAGAAGGAGTTTCCAATAATGCTGTTGTAGCAGCTAAAGTTGACAATGTCGTTTGGCTTTATAGTTTTTCTGGAATTGACAATTCAAAATCAGCGGGAGGCATTCACGGTAAAGCTTGGCGCTTCAATACCGAAACTGGAGTAACTGAAACGCTACCCAATCTCCCAGGAGGTTTTGGAAAAATTGCCGCTAAAGCCAATCGAATCGGTAACATCATTTATATCGTTGGGGGCTATCGAGTTTTAAGTAATGGAAACGAAATCACTTCTCCATCTATTCACCGTTTTGATATAAATGCTAACGATTATCTAACGGATGGAAATCCAACTCCTGTTCCTGTGGATGATCATGTACAAGCAGTTTGGAGGGATAGTTTAATTTATCTCATCACAGGCTGGAGCACCACCACCAATGTTCCTAATGTACAAATCTATTCGCCTAGTACTGATAACTGGCAGGCAGCGACTTCTGTTCCAAACAATAATAGTTATAAATCTTTCGGGGCTAGTGGAACCATCATAGGTGATACTATTTATTATTTCGGCGGAGCCAGTGCTACTTTTCCAACTGGTAATCCTTTTCCTATTCAATCTCAAATCCGAATAGGAATTATCGATCCAAATGATCCAACGGATATTACTTGGAGTATAATGACTACCCCTTACGTCGGCTATCGAACAGCTGCTACGAAAGTTCAGGGACAGGTCTTCTGGCTAGGTGGGTCGGAAATCACCTATAATTTTGATGGATTAGCTTATAGCAATAACCAACCCGTATCACCATCCAATCGTAGCCTCGGATATGATCCAGAGACTGGTAGTTTGACCACTGAATTTGCTCCTTCTATTCCGATGGATTTACAGAATATTGGAACAATCGATGACTCCGTAAAATATATTTGGGGTGGAATGGTAGAAGATCGTTTGGTTAGCAATAAAATTCTTAAACTGGTACGTAATCCATTAGCCGTTGATATTCCAGAACCAACCGGCTTAAGCGCTAACTTGATGGAGGTATTTCCCAATCCTGCTAAGTCTATTATTTCTGTAACCCTTTCTGAAGATTT
>CAZYAC010000101.1:4384-14263 GCA_964645475.1 uncultured Saprospiraceae bacterium
CTTCCTTTTCCATTGGTAATCAATTGATTAGAATTATTTAAAAAAAAATGACTCAGATTTCCTATTTTTGGTTTTCAAAATAAAAGTATGTTAATAGCCAAAAATATAAAAAAGTCATACGGTGACCTGACGGTTCTGAAAGGAGTAGATGTTTCGATAGATCAAGGAGAAATCGTTTCTTTTGTTGGAAAGTCGGGTGCCGGAAAAACAACATTATTACATATTTTAGGTACACTTGATCAACCTGATTCTGGCGAACTGCGAATTGGAGATACAGATGTATTCAAAATGAACGAAAAGAAGATCGCTTCCTTCCGTAATTTAAACGTCGGTTTTATTTTTCAATTCCACCATCTCCTTCCCGAGTTTTCAGCAGTGGAAAATGTTTGTATTCCTGCCTTTATTAATAATAAATCAGAAGCGGAAAGTCAGGCACGTGCAAAAGAATTATTATCTTATCTAGGCCTATCGAAAAGGTTAGACCATAAGCCAACTCAGTTATCAGGAGGAGAACAACAGCGAGTAGCAGTCGCGCGTGCACTAATGAATGAACCAGCGATTGTTTTTGCGGATGAACCAACGGGTAATCTGGATTCAGGTACTTCTAAAGAATTACATCAACTTATTTTCCAATTAAGAAAAGATTTTAGTCAGACCTTCGTCATTGTCACCCATAACGAAGAGCTCGCAGATATGAGCGACCGAAAACTCGTAATGACTGACGGTTTACTCGACGGACAATAAGGTGCATGGAATAAATAAGTTGTTAGTTTAGATGGATCATTCATTTGTTAAATATCGAACTATTTAACTACTACCATTTCTTTTAAAAACATTGCTATATGGACAAAGAGCCTAATCCATTATTAAAAAATAAAGGTGCCAGAAAACCAACCCACTTTGGTGATGTAATGCGCAGTTTCGGTGATTTTTTTTACAACCTGATTGACCTACGCGCTGGACTCGATCGAGAGGGAACCATCGTAAATATTAAGAACAATAAAAAAATGGCCGGCGCTAATGTTTGGTTGTTGATGTGTTCAATAATGATTGCTTCCTTAGGATTAGACTTAAACTCTCCGGCTGTAATTATTGGAGCGATGTTAATTTCTCCTTTGATGTCCCCCATCTTAGGAGTCGGTTTAGCAGTTGGAATCAATGATAATGAGGCGTTGCTTTTAGCGTTAAAACATTTCGGTATTGCTATCGCAATTGCCCTGGTGACCAGTACACTCTATTTTTGGTTAACTCCTTTTGGTATTGAAACTGCAGAGATTCGAGCCAGAACTGCCCCTACGCTACTGGATGTGATGGTTGCTTTTTTTGGTGGCGTTGCAGGAATTATCTCGGGGAGTCGTAAAGATAAGTCTAATGCTATTCCAGGGGTAGCCATTGCGACCGCGTTGATGCCTCCGTTATGTGTAACAGGCTATGGGCTTGCGAATGGTAATTGGACATTTATGTTGAATTCCTTTTATCTATTTTTCTTAAACGCCACTTTTGTTGCCATTGCCACCTATATGATCGTACGTTTATTAAAATTTCCCAAAAAAACCTATTTAAATCCAAAGGAAGAAAATAGAACTCGTATGATTTTAGGAATCTTTGCCTTGTTGATGATTATTCCAAGTGGTCGGATTTTATTTACAGTGTTACACAAAGCCAATCAACAAAAAATTATTAATACCTATCTAGAGAAAAATTTTAAAGATGCATTTTATAAAATTGATCCTGTGGTTGGTACTGACTCCACAGATATAAAAATCATCGCTGGAAAATATTATGATCCTGACGAAATTGATAATTTCCGACGCGGACTCCAAGAAAAAGGTGCTCATCAATTTAATTTAAATTTTCTTCAAGATGATAAATCAAAAGCAGAAATTGAGTTACTAAAATCAGGTCGTTCAGAATACGCAAAGGCGGAAATTGACAATAAAAAAATGCAACTTGGACAACGAAAACAAATAGAACTAATGCAGACGACAATTGACAGTCTAACCAACGAAGAAGCTACGCTATTGCAAGTCAAAGAGGAAGTTGCCGTTTTGTTTCCTTCACTTGCCAGTTATAGTATTTCAAAAAATATTTCTAACGTAAATTTAGAAAACACCACTATTGATAACCTCCCCGTTTTAATGATCAATTGGCAAGACAAAATAGGTTTGACTTCCCGCCAAAAAGAGGCAGAGGCTGAAAAGATAATGGCTTATATTCGGTTGCGTTTAGGAATTAAAGAAATAAAACTAGTAGAAACGAAATAAAAAAAGACTGTCTCGGTAGAAAACCGAAACAGCCTTTATATCTTTTAGGAATTAAAAAAATTCAATTTAAGACACTAACTATTTACATTAACGTAATAGTGTAACATCTCCACTGTAAGTCTCTGAAAAGCCATCAATGAAATCTACCTCGATGATATAGACGTAAACTCCAGATTGTGCTTCTTTAGTACGGAAGAAACCATCCCAACTTCCTCGTAGAGGATTATCCGTTGGAAAATTCTGATCACTATAAACAATTTCTCCCCACCGATTAAAAATCCTAACACTTCGTACCATGCTGACATCCTGACCACCATGGATGGTAAATACATTATTACCATTGGTGGAATTTGGATTAAACGCATTAGGGATATAAATTGAGCGTGGCTTATTAACCTGAACTAATAATTCGTCGGTAGCCGTACAACCCATTTCATCCATTATTGTAATTTGATAAGAAGTTGTATTAAACGGTCTTACCACTGGCCGTAGATTATCACCTAGTGTATCTTCAGCAATCGCGCTCACAGACCAAACAAAGTTACTATCCAATGCGATACTTGGCTGAGGAGCAAGCGTAATAGAATCTCCAAGCGTAATCTCGATTACTGGTTCATCAGATAATGAAACCGTTATCTCTTCTACCTCATCCACCACTACATCTAGATCACTGGTACAACCATTGGCATCTTCGACAGCTAAACTATATGTTCCAGATCCTAAGTTACCAAAGAATTGAGCCGTTGTATAATCTCCATTATTTAAAGAGAATCGGTATGGTAATCTGCCTCCCTGAACTTCATTAATAATAACAACACCGTTACTTTCACCAAAACATTCAGGTTCATCTGTTTCTACATCAACTGTAATAGGAGCAGGTCCATCTAAGGAGAAATTGTTTTCTCCTGTACATCCTTCTTGGTCTGTTACAATTACACTATAGCTACCTTGGCCAATATCTGAAATGGTTGGTCCATCGGTTCCATCCACCCAAAGGTATGAATAACCAGAATTTCCGCCTTCTGCACTAACGGTAATAAAACCATCTTCAGATTCATTACAGGAAGTATTAAAGCCATTAAAATTAGAAACATCTGCTAAACTGATTACCACTGGCGCAGGAGCAGGAACTATTACATCAATTGTTCCATTACAACTATTCTGATCTGAAACAACTAACGTATAATTTCCTGGCTGAAGATCTGATAAATCTTCGTCTGTAAATAGGCCACCGTTCCATTCGTAAGTATAGTCTCCAGTTCCTCCAATTACACTAACCTCAATTCCACCATCCGCTGTATTACTACAACTAGCTGGGATAGGATCAGCAGTTAATGCGATGGCATCCGGTTCTACAATCAATGCGGATTCAAAAGCCGTACATCCGTTAGCATCCGTTACGATTACATCATAAATTCCGGCAGCTAGATTTTCAGGATCTTGCATCGTGCCCGCACCATTGGTCCATTGGTAAGTATATTCACCTGTTCCACCTTGAACGTTTAGATCAAGAGAACCATCTGCACTTCCATTACAAAGGGTGCTAGATTGCGGATCAATAACGAAAGCTTCTAATAATAGCGGTTCGTCGATAGTTACGTTTACTGGGAAAGTACAACCCGCTTCATCTTCTGCGGTAATGGTATAAAGACCAGGAGGTAAATTATCTACGGAACTTCCAACAAATGCCGGATCACTCCATGTAAGGGTAACCATACCTTGTCCACCTGTTACCGTTAAGTCAATAGAACCATCATTGGCACCATTACAAGTAATTGGCGTTGAAGCAACTTCTATAACAGGTGCATTCGGGCTAGTAACCGCGATATCAAATGGTGCTGCTTCACAGCCATTTTGATCGGTTACTGTCACGTTGTATTGTCCAGCAGGTAAACTACCTGGATCTTCCACTGGAGCGGCTCCATTGTCCCATACAAAGGTATAATCGCCTGTTCCTCCAACTACCGTTAAGTTAATACTACCATTCGCTTCTCCACAAACTGCGTCTGTTGTAGTTCCGGTAATCATGATTGGTTCTGGTTCTGAAATTGTTTCAGAATATTCGAAACTACAACCATCCGTGTCCATTACGGTAACACTATAAGTTCCAGCAGTAAGGTTATCATTTATCTCGTCTGTATCTCCGTTGCTCCACAAGAAGGTATAAATACCTGAACCACCATCTGCGATTACTTGGATAGAACCATTATCTCCACCGGGACAATCAACTTGACTGATTGGACCAGGCATCAAGGTCAAAGCATTGGGTTCTGAAACCACAAATTCTTGAGTCAACATACAGCCATTAGCATCCATAACGTCCAGTATATAATTTGCTGGTACTAGATTTTGAATATCTTCCGTAGTAGCTCCATTACTCCAATCGAAAGTATAAGGCATTGTTCCACCCGTTATTCCGATTGATACACTACCGTTTGCTTCACCACAAGTCGCTTCTACCACTTGTTCTGTTGTTAATACTAACAGTTCTGGTTCAGTAATCGTGATTGTTTCTTCCGCAGAACAGTTCAAGTTATCCGATACGGTTACCGTATAAGTACCTATTGGTAGCGTAGTAGGATTGGCTTGTCCATTGAAGGTTGGATCACTCCAAGTGTAGGTGTATACACCGGATCCACCAGTAGCAGTTACCGTTGCTGTACCCGTTGCTGTATTATTACAAGTCACATTCGTAGAAGTAATACCAACAACCGGAGGGTTTGGATTTTCGACTTCAGCTGTAGGCATGATAAATTCACACATATTGAAGTCAGTAACCGTAAGTATATAACTACCCGCAGGTACATTACTCAAGTCTTCAGTAGTAGTATTACCATCATCATTCCAAGCAAAGCTATAAGGCTCCGTTCCACCAGAAACCGTAACATTGATAGCACCATTACTTTGTCCACAGTTAGCCATCACCGGTGTATTTATTGCAGTTAATACGTCTGGCTCAGAAACTTCAATGTTTATGGCAGGTAATTCACAACCACTGGCATCACCAACAACTACTGTATAAGTTCCTTGTGGTAATAAATCTCGGTTAGATATATCGTCCCCTATATCTGACCATGCAAAAGTGTAAGGTCCTGTTCCTCCTTGCACATCAAGAGAGATAGAACCACTATTATCACCATTACAAGAAACGGGTACCGAAGTTGGATTAACCGTCAAAGCTCCTGGTTCACTTACATTTAAGTTTCCAGAAATGGCGGTACACATGTTGGCATCAGTAACTGTCAAAATATAATTTCCAGGTCCAACATTAATTAGATCCGGATCAGTTGTTATTCCATCACTCCACTGATAAGTATAAGGGGCTGTACCACCACTTACATTAATAGATACACTACCGTTGGTATCTCCACAAGTAGCGGGCTGAATGATTGCGTTAACATCGTCAATAAATACAGAAGAAGTAGGTTCTGTGATGGTTATTGTCTCCGTCGCTTCACACATACTCATGTCTCTTACTGTCACATTGTAAGTTCCAGCTGGTAAATTCGTAGGATTTGTTAATCCATTTAAATCACTGTTAACTCCCCAGTCAATCGTATTTCCTCCAGAACCACCTGTAATTTCTAACATAATACTTCCAGTGCTAGCACCAAAACAGCTTACATTTTCTCCAGATATTGCCAACGTAGGAACACCAGGATTGGTAACTTCCGTGGTCATGGAAATAACTGGACACATATTTTGATCCGTAACTGTTACATCGTAAATTCCAGCAGGAACACCACTTAGGTTAGGATCTGAGGTCCCATTACTCCAAGCGTAAGTATATGTTCCTACTCCAGTTCCTCCTTCTACTAAAAGACTAACTGATCCATCAGAGGCTCCACAACCAGCTTGAGTAGGAGTTAAGGTTGTAGTAAGTGCTGGTGGTTCCGGAATATTAATATTAATAGCAGGCAATTCACATCCATCAGAATCACTAACTACTACCGTATAGGTTCCTTGGATTAGGTTAACTCTATTCCCGGTAGTTTCCATATCATCATCCGACCAAACATACGTGTAAGGTCCAGTTCCTCCTTGTACATCAAGTGAAATAGCACCAGTATTATCGCCGTTACAAGCAACTGGAGTTGCCGCAGGATTAACTTCCAACGCACCTGGCTCACTGACACTAAAGCTTTCAGAAATAACTTCACATAAATTGGCATCCGTAATAGTCACCGTATAGCTTCCAGGACCAACATTTATTAGGTCTGGATCCGTTGACATATCGATATCACTCCATTCGTAAGCGTAAGGTGCGGTACCACCAGATACAGTTACCACAACACTACCATTTGTATCTCCACAAGTAGCAGGTTGAATTACCGCAGTTGGATCAATATTTAAAGCAGCTGCAGGTTCACTGATGTTGAATGTTTCAATCACCTCACACATATTTATATCAGTAATCGTTACTGTATGTGGACCTGCTGTTAGCAATTGGGCTGTTTCTGTTACTTGTAAATTACTCCAAGCAAAATCAAATGGACCATCTCCTGCCAATACATTTACTATGATCTGGCCTTCAGCTTCTCCAAAGCAACCAACATTGGTAATATCAGTAGTATAGGTGATAGCTGGAGCAGGAGCAACTGTAAATGGTACAGGCTGCTCACAACCATTGCCGTCAATTATCGTAACCGTATAATTTCCTTCTCCTAAGTCATTAAAAATATTACTGACTTGACCAGGATTATTGTCTAAAACATAGGTGTAGTTTCCATCTCCTCCGGTGGCTTCAATAGCTGCCGTACCATCTGCGAAACCAGAACAAACTGTTAGATCACTAGATGCTAGGGTCAAACCACCATCAAGGACAGTAGCTTCTACCACGGTGATATCCACTGGTGCACTTGGACAATTATTAACATCGGTCACCATAATGGTATAATCTCCAGGCGCTAGATTATTGAAAGTATTAGAAGCCTGTGGACCATTACCAATATCATACATAAAGCCACCATTTCCTCCACTGGCATTGATCGTGACAGATCCATCAGCATCTCCAAAACAGTTAATTAAATCACTGTTAGGATCAACAGCAACAGTAAGTGCTGGTGCTTCTTGTACTGCAAAATCTACAGGAGTTGTTGTACAACCATTACCATCTACGATGTCAATGCTATAATTTCCTGCTGGTAAATCATTAAAGACATTACTTGCCTGAGGTGTACCATTATTTAAACTATACATTAGGTTTCCGTCTCCACCGCTTCCGTTGATCGTCACTGAACCAATTGTTTCTCCATTACAGATAGATAAGTTACTTATTGGGTCAACTACTCCAGTTACTGGAGCAGCAGCATCAATCGTTACAGGAACAGCCATTGGACTACAGCCGTCAGCGTCCGTGATCATGATTGTATAATTACCTTCTCCCAAATTGGTGAATTCGTTACTAGCTTGTTGCGTGTTATTATTATCAATACTATACATCAAGCCACCGGTTCCACCAGAAGCCATAATTGTAATAGACCCGTCTGTAAAGCCATCACACACCAGTAAGTCACTGGCAGCAACTTCAACACTTGCATTAATTGCTGGACCTTCTACAACTGTAAAATCAACAGGCGCAGTAGTACAACCATTTCCGTCTGTAATAATCACGGTATGAGGACCAGGTGTCAAATCGTTGAAAACATTACTAGTTTGGTCATCACCGTCGATAGTATAAGTGAAATTATCATCACCACCAGAGGCAGTAATCGTTACTGATCCGTCTGTGAATCCGTTACATACCAAAAGATCGCTTGCTGTGATATTCGCCGTAATTGCAGGCGCTTCTTGTACTGTAAAATCTATTGGAGCAGTTGTACAGTTGTTTCCATCTACAATATCAATAGAATAGTTTCCACCGGCTAAACCGTTAAACACGTTACTCGCCTGTGTAATTCCACCAGGATTTAAAGTATACATTAGGTTTCCATCTCCTCCACTTCCGTCGATCGTGATCGAGCCTATGGTTTCTCCGTTACAAATAGACAAATTACTCACCGGATCAATCATTCCAACTACCGGTGCCGATGCATCAATCGTTACGTCAACTGGCATTGGACTACAACCATCAGCATCGGTAATCATAATGGTATAATTACCTTCTCCTAAATTTGAAAATTCATTACTAGCCTGAGGACCATTTCCAATGTCATACATTAAACCACCAGTTCCACCAGAAGCCATGATAGTAATGGATCCATCAACTAAGCCATCACAAACCAATAAATCACTCGCCGCATCTACTGTCGCACTAATAGCTGCACCTTCCACCACTGTAAAATCAACAGGAGTAGTCGTACAACCAGCACCATCTGTAATAATCACGGTATGAGGACCAGGTGTCAAATCGTTGAAAACATTACTAGTTTGGTCATCACCGTCGATAGTATAAGTGAAATTATCATCACCACCAGAGGCAGTAATCGTTACTGATCCGTCTGTGAATCCGTTACATACCATAAGGTCACTCGCTGTAATGTTGGCAGTAATTGCTGGAGAAGCAATAACAGTAACGCTTATAGGTTCGCTACAACCGTTTCCATCTTCTACCGTTCCAGTATAAACGTTAGCTGGAAGATTATTAAAAATAGGACTCGCTTGAGTAACACCACCTAAAGTGTACATAAAGTTACTATCACCTCCATTGGCGTCAATGGTTACTGAACCATCCGTATCTCCATCACAAATATCGAGGTCAGAAGCCGCGGCATCTACCTGTACAGTAATTGCTGGAGCTAAGTCTACCGTAAAATTAAATGTTTCAGAACACATGTTACCGTCCATAACAGTAAGGGTGTAATTATTGGGAGCTAAACCATTAAACTCTCCATTGTTTTGTGAACCGAATCCAATATCATAAGTTAGATTATTGTCTCCACCACTTGCGGTAAATGTAACCGTTCCATCACTTTCTCCAGAACAAACGATCTGGTCACTAGCGACTGCATCAAGATCAATAACAATAGGCATCAGTTCAGTTACTGTGAAATTCACATCATTGGTACAACCATTACCATCGGTCACTTGGACCGTATAATTGCCACCAGAAAGACCAGTAAATTCGTTACTTGGTTGGGTAGGACCTCCTCCTAGTAAAGTATATTGGAAATTATTATCTCCACCGTTTGCATCAATGCTAACTATTCCATCTCCATCGCTGTCACAAATAGTAAGATCACTACTTGCTAAGTTGACATCCAACATAATTTCTGATAATTCGGTTACCGTAACTGGAACTGGGATTGAACAAGTATTCCCATCAATTACCGTTATGGTATAGTTTCCACCGCCAAGGTTATTAAATACATTACTCGCTTGTGGAGTTCCATTATCAAGCTGATACATTAGATTTCCATTACCTCCAGCAGCCGTAATCGTAACAGAGCCATCAGCGATTCCATTACAGACCGTCAAATCACTAGCCACATCTACAGTTCCTGTTATTTGGGTAGCCGCAGGAATAGTTATCTCAACGGTACTTGTACAACCATTTAGGTCCGTAACATTTACATCATAAGTTCCTGGAGCAAGATCTCTAAATTCATTGTCTGTCTGTGTGGTTCCACCATCTATATCAAAATTGAAAGGTCCATTTCCACCAGAAGTAGTTACG
>CAZYAC010000102.1:0-4057 GCA_964645475.1 uncultured Saprospiraceae bacterium
CATGACGAATTACCTGTTCCTGAAGTTTTAACTGCCACAGATGCTTGTGGAAATAATGTTGTTGTACATTCAATTGATCCATATACAGAAGATCAGTGTGCAGGATATCTTATTACTTATCGCTGGACGGCAACGGACGTTTGTGGTAACTCTAGGGAGACTACGATGACCTTTAATGTGTTGCCAGATACGGAAGCACCAGTATTTACGAGTGTGCCAGCTGATATCACGGTAGATTGTGATTCACTGCCACCAGTTGTTTCACCTGAATTTACGGATGCCTGTTCTTTACCTGCTGATATGACATTGAGTCTATCTGAAACACAAGTTGATGGTCAATGTATTGATATACAAATTCTGACGAGAACTTGGACGGCGACGGATGCCTGTGGAAATACATCGACGGCCAGTCAGGTAATTACATTCCAAAGCTGTGGACCAGATGTTGTGATTGTTTCCACAACAGGTAATGAAGCTTGTGAAGCAGATGAAATTACTTTAAGTTCTTCTGATATTACAGAATATCCTACACCATTCTACCAATGGCAATTTAGTGATGATAATGGAGTTACTTGGACCGATATTCCAGGAGCAACCAATAGTACTTACACAATTGTAACAGAATTGGCAGATGTAGGAGATTATCGATTGAGAGTGGCTAATGATCCAAATGATATACAAGAGCCATTATGTAGCGTGATTTCGAACAGCATTGGATTAGTTGTACATCCGACTTATTATGATGAACCACAAGTTGTTATATGTGAAGGAGAATCACGTTTCTTAGCAGGTGAATGGCAGACCACATCAGGTGTTTATACTGATAACTTTGTCTCTCAGTTTGGATGTGATAGTACCATTGTTACGGATCTAGTGGTTATTCAAACCTTTAGTACGACCGTAAACGCAAATATTTGTGAAGGAGAAACTTATAACATTGCTGGTAACTTAGTAGATACTACAGGTATTTATTATGATACATTGGTTGGAACAGGAGGATGTCCACAATACATTATTACTATTCTGACAGTTTATCCAGTTTATGAGACACCAGTAACGGTAGATATTTGTGATAATGAATTCTATTTCGCTGGTGGAGCAGATCAGAATACATCAGGTGTTTACTACGACACGCTTGCCACAGTTAATAATTGTGATAGTGTGATTGTGACTACCTTAAATGTTCTACCGACTTATGATCATACTGTAACAGAGAATATTTGTGAAGGTGAGAGTTATTTTGCCGGAGGTGAGGACCAGACAGAACCTGGAACTTACCGAGATATTCTGACAACGATCAATGGTTGTGATAGTGTAGTAGTAACTGAGTTGATTGTCAATCCAGTTTATGCTCCAATCGTCACTGAGGAAATTTGTAATGGTGACAGTATCTATCTAGGAGGAGCCTTCCAGTATGCAGCTGGAGTCTTTGTAGATTCTTTACAAACGATCGAAGGTTGTGATAGTACGATTACGACAACACTAATTATTCGAGACACATACGCTGATACATTCGATGTGACCATTTGTAGTACGGATAGTGTATTCCTTGAGGGAGCCTACCAAAACCGGCAAGGTGTTTATGTGGATAACTTTATGAGTTTCTTCGGATGTGACAGTATTGTTACTACCAACTTAACAGTCGATACTGCTACTATTTTGAGTGCAGAAGATCAGTACATTTGTCGTGGAGAATCTATTGAGTTATTTGTCAATGGATCAGATGATTTGATTTGGGAGCCAAGTATTGGGTTAAGTTGTTCTACTTGTCATGATCCTGTTGCCTCTCCATTACAGACGACTACCTATACGGTCACTTCGCCATCTTGTTTAGGAGGAGATACTAGTATAGAAGTTACAGTATTCGTTAATGAGTCACCACAAATTAGTGTTTCTCCTTATCCAGATGTTACGATCCTGAAAGGAGAAGAAACGACGCTGATTGCTACTACGACGGATCCACTTGCAAGTATCAGTTGGTACGATATGGAAGGTAATGAGATTTGTGCAGACTGTAGAGAAATTACTGTATCACCAGAAGAAGGTACCACGTACATTGCTCGTATCAACGATGAGCTTGGTTGTGGTAATGAAGCTGAGGTGCACGTTAAAGTAGATAGTGATTGTACCATCGGAGAATTTGAAGTACCAAACATGATTTCACCAAACGGTGACGGAGCAAACGATGAATTCGAAATTAGAGCAGAAGGAATTGCAGGTATTGATTTGGTAAGAGTTTACAACCGTTGGGGAGAATTAGTCTTTGAATCAAATGATATTGCCATTAAATGGAATGGTACGCACAAAGGGCAGCCATTAAATCCAGGGGTATATGTTTATTACCTGGAAGGTAGATGTCTAAACGAAGAAAAGTTCACTCGTACAGGAAATATTACGATCCTTAAATAGGATTATTAGAATATTAAGAATTACACATATATATTATTATTGCGCCAGGCAACAAACGACTTATCGTTATTTGTCTGGCGCTTTTTTTTAAAAAAAATGAAAGTTGTGACAAAAAATCCCGCTAATGGCATGGAAATTGACTTTTAATAAGTGTAAACTATAACCATCCTTTCTGTTGGAAATAATTACTGCCTGCTGGCACGAAAATTGACCTTTAAACCAGTAGTACCCTTCCTTTTTTACTTCCCTTTTTATTTATCTCCCCGTTATTTAGTTTCCCCTAGTTTAAGCACACGAAAATAGAAAAATTATAAAGTTATGGGTGTACCCATTTCTTAACGTTTTTCCATCATAATCAAACTGAAATTATTTAACCCATGAAATTACTTTACCAAAGTAGTATACTACTTCTGCTCCTTTTTAGCGGATTGGTTGTCAAGGCTCAGGATATTCATCTTTCGCATATCCATGCTTCACCTACTGTTTTGAATCCATCTCTGAATGGATTGTTTACAGGCGACACCAGACTAATAGCCAATGCACGAACCCAATGGACAGGTATTACCAATGGTTACAAAACCATTGTAGCATCTGTTGATCGAAAGCTATTTGTAATGAGAAATTCTGACCTCGTAGGAGGAGGATTACAACTCTATACAGATGTTGCCGGAGATCTTGGTTTCAGAACAAGTTCCGCTGGTTTATCCTTATCCATGTTAAAGTCTTTGGATGGCAGTGGCTCGAACTATGTATCGTTTGGTATCCAAAATTCATTTGTTACAAATAGTGTAGATTATACTAAAATTGTTGCCAACGATGCGGAACCAATCGTAAATGCTGGGACAAATGATAAGATTTTTTATTGGGATATTAATGCCGGATTATCTTGGTTTTATGCCCTTGATCGCGATAATTCTTTTTACGTAGGAGCTACCTTATTTCATATTAATCAACCTAAAGTAGGATTCTTTCAAAGAAATTCTTTTACCAATGGAGAAAAGCTTTATCGACGTTGGTTGATTCACGGGGGTGGAGACTTTAGAGTAGGAAAAAGATCTTATCTAAAACCTAGTTTTATTTTCCAAGACCAAGGACCACACCGAGAAATTACACTTGGTAGCTTCTGGAAGTTTAAAACGCTCAAAAGCCATCGAACAAAATCTCCTTCTTCAATTCACTTTGGAGCCTGGGTACGCTGGCATGCGGATGTTGATTTAGTAGGTACGGATGCGGTGGTCGCTGCTATTCGAGCAGACTATAATCAAACCTATTTTACTTTTACTTTTGATTTAAATATATCATCACTGACCAAAGTTAGTTACGGAAGGGGAGGACCAGAGCTTTCCGTTGTACACATTCTCGAAAATAAAAGAAAGAGAAGACCTACAAAAGTTCGTTGTCCGGACTTCTAAAAATACAACAACATACCAACATAACCATGACGGGGAGCTTCATTCATTTCGAATGAGGCTTTTCCACTTTTATCTGGTACATTATTTGCCAAAATAAAAGCAGTAGATTTGGTAAATTATTTATCTATTTCTTATATTCGCCAAAATCTTCTGAATTCCAACCTGAAACTACCAACCACAATATTTTTTTGATATTCCCCCATGTGCATCTTTCTGATTTCATCAGTCAGTGGCCG
>CAZYAC010000102.1:4157-10308 GCA_964645475.1 uncultured Saprospiraceae bacterium
GACAATGCAATTACTTGGTTTAATCGGAATTTTAATAATGGAAATTTGACCTATGCTGGTAGCTTAACCAGCGATGATATCTCAATGGAGGTGCTCCTTGGTGCTTCTGGCTTAAGTATTAGTAAGGATGGAAAAAATGTTTATGTTGCTAGTAGTGATGGAGGTAGCGTGGAGGCATTTCGTAGAAATCAAAACACAGGAAGTTTAACTTTTTTGAATAGTTTTAGTGAAACAGAAAATAATATCAGTGGATTAGAAGGCACTGTAGCAATTACTGTCAGCGCAGATGATCAACAAGTTTATGTAGCCGGTACTGGGAGTAATTCGTTGGTGATATTTAACAGGAATACAAACACTGGAGAAATTACTTATCAAGAAACATTGGTAGACGGAGAACAAAATATAACCGACCTCGATTTTCCAGTAGCAATTGCGGTGAGTGATAAATTTTCTGAAATTTATGTAGCAGATTTTGGTAGTAATGCTTTGTTGTCTTTTACCAGAAATTTGGGTGAAGCAACCTTGGATTTTGGCTTTAGTGAGAGAGGAAGCGGATTGGGAATTACCGGACTTCGTGGAGCGGAAACTGCGGTTCTTAGTCCAGATGGAAACTATCTTTATGTAGCAGCTAAAGAAGGTGACGCAGTAAGTATTTTTGCTCGTAATCAAGAAGACGGAAGTCTAACATACGTTGATTATTTAGAAGATGGAGGTGGACTAGATGGACTGAATGGCGCAACAGATATATTAATTAGTGCGGATGGAACGGATGTTTATATCACTGGATTTTGGGACAATACGGTAACCCATTTTCAGAGAGATATTACCACTGGATTACTGAGTTTTTCTGATAAAGAAAAGGATGGTTTGTTTGGTGTTGATGGTATCAGTGGCGCAAATAGTTTAGCTTTTTCAGCAAATGAAAATTTCGTTTATGTTGCTGGCTTTTGGGACAATGCCATCGGTGTTTTCGCGAGAGATGTTGAAGACGGAACTTTGGAGTTTGAAGATGCTTTTTTTGATGGAGAAAACGGAATTGACGGCCTTGAAGGGATCACCAAAATAATACTAAATGCAGACCAAAATAAATTATACGCTTTAGGAAGCACAGAAGAAGCTATTGCTATTTTTAATATAAACAATCAAGACGGAAGTCTGGATTTTCAAGAAATGGTTTCAGCTTTGGGAGCTGTTAAAATGGAAATAAATTCCACTGCTGATCACCTATATACGGTTAATCCTACTACCAGTAGTGTAAGTCAATTTAATATAAATTCCACCGGAAATTTACTTTTGGAAACAACCTACGAAGCTTCCGCCGGAGGAGGAGATTTTGTAGGCCTAAATGCGGTAGATAATTTGAATCTGAATCCAAATGGAGATTTAATATATTTTACCTCTAAAACAGAAAATACCGTTGCCGCTTACCGACGAGATTTGATTTCAGGTAATCTGGTCTTTGAAAAAGTACAGCGCAATGACGAAGCGAATGTACATAGTATTGCGGGTGCTACTAGTATAAAAACAAGTGAAGATGGTAAATTTATTTATGTTACTGCAGCTGATGATAATGCTGTAGCGGTATTTAGCTGCACTTATTTCTTTCAAGAAACTACTACGATTTGTAATGGCATAACCGTAACGATTGCTGGTCAAACTTATGATGAAACAGGGATTTATCAGGAAACTATTGAAAACGAAAACTGCATTATCAATATTGATTTAGACTTGACGGTCCAGGCCTCAGAATATAACCTAGCGGTAGACTTATGCGACGGGGATATTTTTATTTTGGGAGATCAAGCCTATAATAGCTCCGGTATTTATTCTTATGATTTTGTTTCTAGTCTAGGTTGCGACAGTACCGTGATAGTAGACCTCACAGTAGTAGACGGTTTTCAACCCGTCAATCAAGTAGTAGAGATTTGTGAAGGAGATAGTTATTCAATTGGTGGGAATAGTTATTCGGAAGAAGGATTATATGTAGTCACTTGGCCAACTGCCAGTGGTTGCGACAGTACCGTATTATTAGATTTAGTAGTCGCTCCAGTTTTTAATACAACAGAAACGGGTGTCCTTTGTCAAGGAGATTTTTTCGTTTTTGGAAACCAGAACTATATTCAAAGTGGGGTATACACAAATGTATTTTCTTCAACTCAGGGATGTGATAGTACGGTGACTTTAATCTTAAGTATCTATCCGGGAACTACCGAAATTGATGCTATTATTTGCGAAGGAGAATCTTATGATTTTGATGGTGAACTTTATACAGAAACCGGCACTTATCAAGGTATCGTATTGTCAAACAGTGGTTGCGAAATTGAAACAACTTTACACTTAGAAGTAGTAGAAACCATCACTGTAGAACCAACCATCATAGAAGATGAAGGCAATGGATTAGGAGGTATTGTATTACAAGTCTTCGGAGGATTGCCACCTTATACTTACCAATGGAGCAACGGGGTTACCATTTCAGAAATTCATAATTTAACTCCTGGAATATATGAAGTCATCGTAACAGATGCTAACAACTGCAGCCAGGAATTATCATTACCCGTTAATTTCACTACAAGTGTTGAGGATCTGAACGTAATTACAGAAGTTCATGTATTTCCGAATCCAAATACAGTAAATAGTCCGTTAAATATCAATCTGATTTCTCCGAATACCCAATCTATTCAACTTCAGATTTTTACCTTGTTAGGAGAAAAAATACTCAACCGTAAAACGTCTATTATATCTGGAGTCAATCATCTAGAAATGGACCTATCACTCAATAGTGGCGTTTATTTTTTGACGATTATTGATGAGTACGGCCACCAAGTCATTCAGAAATTGGAGATTTTCTAAGAAGACAAGGTGTTTTAATTAAAAAATACTATCACTTTTTATTTAAAAGCAATGTCAGGCGGTAAGCTGGCATTGCTTTTGTCATTAAAACATATAATTTATTAATATATATTGAGCTTTCCTCTTCTATATTTCTACCTAAAGGCTTTCCCTTTTTGGCCCCAAACGCCGTTGTTACCTTAACAGTTAGAAACAACTTGAAGACATATGAAAAAGGTTTCCCCCTTAGGAATGATAAGCTCATTGCTTACCCTTGCATGTTACGCTATAAAGCGTACCTTACTATTTGTAATTTTAATTTTTAATGCTTTTCTAGTCTCTGCTCAGACGAATTGTCCAAGTGCTGGGATGTTTCTCGATATACTGGATATTTGTGCAGGCGAAGATCTTCCTTTAGAGGTTATTCGAATGACGAACATGGATTCTCTGGATAATGGAGGAACGAATTTTGGAGTCACCTTTGTCAGCTTTCCCGGAACAAGTGTTCCCGCTGATCCTTATATGGGAGGTGATAGTCTTACTACGGTACCAAGGCAAGGTCTGACCGGAGGCGGAGATGGTTTTTATGGTGCTAGTACGACGGGAGGATCGGATTTGACGCCAAATTCCTATATAATTTGTACGATCCTTGAACCGGTTCCTAGCGATCCCGCTTGTCGACCTACCAATTGTCAACTAGTTAATATCTTGACGGGACCGACCGTTACTTTTGTTGCTCCACCTGATGTTTGTGAACGAGCACCAGTGGTGCCGCTTGATTCGGGAAATCCGTTTGGTGGTGTGTACAGCGGGGTTGGTGTACAGGATGATGGAAGAGGTGGTTATGAGTTTAATCCAAATTTGTCGGGGATTGGTGTGCATACGATTAGCTATACGGTTTCTAATCGTGATGGTTGTTCTACTACCGTCATGGATAATATTGAAGTTTTTGCCAATCCAGCAGTTACCATCACTGATCCTGATGATCGTTGTACAGGTGGAGCAGATGCTGTTTTTGTAGGTGGACCGAATGCTACCGGAAATTTTGATAGTGACGCTACAGTTGGATTTATAGATAATAACGATGGTACTGCTACCTTAGACGTTAGTGCTGCAGGAGTAGGGACATACACGGTTAACTACAACTATCAAGATGATAATGGTTGTACAGGGACGGCCACTACCGAAATTTCAGTTTGCGAATCTCCTTGTCCAGATTTAGACCTATTTGCAGATTTACCTGATTTGTGTGAATTTGAGGAAATAAATTTAATAATTGATCGGATGACCCTGATTGATTCTTTAGATAATCAAGAAGTAGATTATGGAATACTTTTCACAACTTTCGTAGGTAGTACACCTCCGGTTGATCCATATATTGGAGGTGACAGTTTAACGATGGTAGAAAGAGGAGATATTATGGGCGGGGCAGATGGTTTTTATAATTTAAATACGACAGTCACAAATAATCTCACTGCTGGATCATATAATATTTGTGCTACATTAAATCCATTACCTGGTGATCCTGCATGTAGACCTTTTTTATGTCAGCAAATTTCGATTCTTCCAGCTCCTATTGTAACCTTTATTGGGCCGTCTGACCTTTGTGATGATGATATGCCCGTATCATTGAATACAGGAACTCCTACTGGAGGTAATTATTCTGGAACAGGTGTCCAGTCCGACGGGATGGGAGGTTTTGAATTTTCTCCTGTATTAGCTGGTGGAGGCCTTCATATTATATCTTACGAAATTATTGATAGAGATGGTTGTTCAAATACTGCGATGGATACAGTGATGGTATTTCCATTGCCAATGCTGAGTATCATGGTACCAGCTATTACTTGTGAAAATATACCTGCTTTTGGATTAAACGAAAACCCAACCGGAGGAACTTTTTCCGGAAATGGAATAGTTGGTAATAATTTCGACCCAGCTATTGCAGGTGTTGGAGTACATACCATCACGTATGATTTTATGGATATGAATAATTGTAGTAACACCACCAGCGGAACGATTGAAGTTTTCGCAGCGCCAATGGCAAATTTTTCTACCTTGGTAGATTTATGCATTGATGATGGCGTACAAATGAACCTAACAGGAGGTACCCCGGCAGGAGGTACTTACAGTGGTTCCGGTATTGTGGATAATATGGACGGCACCTATAATTTTGATCCTGCGGTGGCAGGTGCAGGTACTCATATAATTGAATATACATTCACTGATGGCAATGGATGTGCAGATGTCGCAACTGATGTGGTAGAAGTGTTTGCATTACCTACCGTTACATATGTCGCTCCGGCAGATTTATGCGTAGATGCTGGCATTCAATCGGGCATCGGTGGAGGAACACCTATTGGAGGAATTTACAGTGGTAATGGAGTAGTGGATGATGGAAATGGCAGTACTTATAGTTTTGATCCCGTCACTGCGGGAGTAGGTACTCATACAATAACATATACTTATGCTACTCCGGATTCTATAGAAGTATTTGATAATATAGGTTTTGATGCGGTAACAACTTTTGTAATCAGTGATCTAACTAGCACAGCAATAGCAGCAGATGATTTTATACTAATGACCGATACAGATATTATAACATTTGCTTGGTCTGGTAATTATAGTAGTTCTGCTACTCCAGCAACAGATGATTTTACGATCGTAATTTATAGCGATGGAGGTGAAATGCCTGGAACAGCTTTAGTTACTGTTCCTATCGGAAATAATGCAAATAGGACGGATACTGGAATTGATTTATTCGGTCTTGATGTTTTTAGTTATGAAGCTGCATTTCCATTTTTTACTGCTACTGGTGGTACAACGTATTGGATTTCTGTTTATAATAATATTCCTGGATCGGATGCATGGAGTTGGGGCAGAAGAGTTGGAGGAGGAAATGCTATTGCTTCCCTAGATCTGGGAGCTACTTGGACATTGGATTTGTTCGGAGAATTTGACTTTAGACTTGCCGCTAGTGCAGTATCTTGTACCAACGCAGCAGTCGATACGATAGAAGTATTTGCTACCCCAGTAGTCAGTTTTACCGCTTTATCTGATTTATGTGTAGATGCAGGAGTACAAATGAATGTTGCTAGTGGTAGCCCTACGGGCGGCGTATTTAGTGGTCCCGGAGTCATGGACAATGGCGACGGTACTTATAATTTTGACCCTTCGACAGCAGGAGTCGGAATGCATACAATAGAATATAGTTTCACAGATGGCAATGGATGTGCAGATGTTGCAACAGATATGGTAGAAGTATTTGCTACTCCAGTAGTAAGTTTTACGGCCTTGTCAGATGTCTGTGTAGACGGTGGTGTAC
>CAZYAC010000102.1:10408-14258 GCA_964645475.1 uncultured Saprospiraceae bacterium
GATATGGTAGAAGTATTTGCTACTCCAATAGTAAGTTTTACAGCATTAACAGACCTCTGTGAAAACGCGGGTATTCAAATGAATATCACTGGTGGTAGTCCTATAGGGGGAACGCATAGTGGTCCGGGTGTGATAGACAACGGAGATGGTTCGTATAACTTTAATCCTGCGACTGCGGGAGTTGGAGTTCACGCAATTGTATATTCATTTACAGATGGGAACGGGTGTGATGATACCGCTACAGATATGGTAGAGATTTTAGAAGCACCTATATCCAGTTTTACAGCCTTAGGAGATTTCTGTATTGATGCAGGTATTCAAATGAATCTAGGAGGAGGCACTCCTGTCGGAGGAACTTACAGTGGTCCCGGTGTAACAGACAATGGTGATGGTACCTATAATTTTAATCCTTTAACTGCAGCTATTGGAAATCACACGATTGATTATACTTTTTCCAATGGTAATGGTTGTGAAGATACGGCTTCCGACATGGTGCAAGTCTTCAATTTGCCAATGGTAACTGAAACACATGAAGATATTTCTGAATGCACTGGAGCGACCAACGGGAGTATTGACTTAACAGTAGCAGATAGTGGAACTTTTAGTTTTACTTGGGCGACGGTAAATGGGAGTGGAGTTGTCAACGGTAATGAAGACCAAAATTTATTGTCTGCTGGAGAATACATGGTTACGATAACTAATACCGTTACATCTTGTAGTACGACATTGATCATTGACATTTTAGAAGGTATTGATTTAGTTGCTCCTACGATTGATTGTCCTTCGGATATCACACTCAGCTGTGTCGATGATAGTAGTGTCGCCGCTCTAGGTATGGCGACTGCCACTGATAATTGTGATTCAAATCCGATGATTAGTTTTGTAGATAATTCAGATCTCAATGGATGTAGTAATACGGGACAAATAATTAGAACTTGGACGGCTGTTGATGGAAATAATAACAGTACGACATGTGAACAAATTATTATGATTGTTGATAATGATGCGCCTGTCTTTGATATGCAATCTACGATGGAAGTGGTGGATTGTCCACAAAACATTCCAGCTCCAGAAACCTTAACGGCTATAGATGAGTGCACCGGACCGATTACGTTGATGCCAGACATAACAACCGTCAATCAAACCTGTGCCAACGAATTTACCAGAGTGTATACCTATAATTTTGTGGATGACTGTGGTAATGAAACTATTTTTACAAAATCATATCAGGTAGTCACAAGTCCACCAACACTTTTAACCGCTCCACCAGATTATACAGTGGCTTGTGAATTAGATATAATTTTATATCCCAATTTGGTTACGGTAAATTCATCTTGTGATGGACCATTAGAAATAAGTAGTGTGCTCAACGGACCTTTTGGCGCTGCTGGATGTTCAGGCAGTACTTACGAAGCGGTTTATTCTTGGACGGATGGTTGTCATATGGATTCAGTAGTTCAGGTTTATACTTTAGAAAATGAAGGTCCTGAGTTTATTTGTCCACCTGATATTTGTATTATTCTCTGCGAAGCAGACAATGATATGATTCAAAATCAATTCGATGATTACTCAGGTTTGGCGACAGTCAATACCTCTTGTTCTGCTAGTGAAGTAACCATTACAAATGATTTTTCAGGAAATAATTTTGTTAATAATAATTGTGGAGTTGGTAGCACTATTGCTTTCCCAAACACCTTGGAATATCAAATAGTAACTTTTACGGCTACCGATGCTTGTAACCGAACGACCAGTTGTACCGCTTTAGTGGTAATAGTAGATGGAACTCCACCGGAATTCAACGGAACTCCAGAAGTGGGAATTGCAGGTTGTGGAAGTGATGTACAAACCACCTACGATAACTGGGTAAACACACAGATTACTCGCTTAGATGCCAATGATATCTGTGGCGATGATGGAACAGTCAATGTAACGTATAGTCCACAAAGCCCAACAATCAGTAATGGGAATACTAGTGTTACGCCAGTAACTTTTACAGCGAGTGATGATTGTGGAAATAGTCGTTCTATTACCGTTTCTTTTGTAGTAGAAGATGAAGGAGGTCCGGCATTTGCGGAAGTTCCAGAAGATGAGATGATTTTATGTGATGAATTACCTGCTGTTTTTGGAAATGTAGTATTGTCAGAAAATTGTAGTCCAGCAACTGTCACCTTTGAAGATAGTTATATAAGTGGAGATGTTAACAGCTGTGATAATCAGGAAATATCTGTTTTGCAAAGGGTTTGGACTGCCACGGATGCTGTTGGGAATACCGCAACGGCAAGCCAGCAAATCACCATCACTCCTGGACAAGCCAACGTAGCTGGAACGATATTTACGGCAGAAAACGAATTAGTGTCCGATGTTAATTTGGCGGTGTACCATAATAATGGTATGATGGATGAACAGACGACCATCGAAACTGGAACCTACGAATTTGCCTTGCCAGTTCAAGAAAATTATGAGATTGTAGCTACCCGAAACGATCAACCATTAAATGGAATTACCACGTATGATTTGGTTTTACTAGGGCAGCATCTACTGGAAATAAACACGTTAGATTCTCCTTATCAACTCATTGCAGCCGATGTCAATAATTCTGGTTCGGTTACCGCATTGGATATGATTGCGCTCCGAAGAATGATTTTAGTGATTGATACTGCTTTTCCGAATAATGAATCTTGGAGATTTATTGATGCGGAATATTTATTCCCAAATATGGATAATCCATTTTCAAGTACATTTCCAGAATCTCATACCATCAATGGTTTAAACAGTGATATGATCAAAGATTTTATTGCAGTAAAAACCGGAGATCTTAATCAATCAGCTGTTCCGAATAATTTAAACGAAGGAGATGTACGAGAAGATCGTCCATCTTGGATTTTAGAAATGCAGGATGAACCAGTCTATCAAGGAGAATTCTATGAAATACCAATAACGGTTAAGGAAAACGGTGATTTAAATGGATTTCAGTATACCTTAGCGTTTGATCCTGAATTGGTGGATGTAAAATCAATAGAGGCAGGTAGTCTCAAAGGGATGAATGATAATAATTTCGGTATCCATGCTATAAATGAAGGTTGGTTAACGACCAGTTGGCATCAGCCAAATCCTATGAAAATTAGTAAAGGAGATACTTTATTTACCATAAAATTTACCGCTAAGGAAAACATTGGAATGAATAAAATATTCTCTATTAATTCTCTTAAGACACCAGCCGAAATGTATCGTAGTTCAGAAATATTAACACCAATTTTAAATTTTAACACATCAGAAAAATATAAGGTGTATCAAAATGTACCGAACCCATTTTTAAGATCTACTACTATTGGTTTTGAACAACCAGAGGCAGGAACGGTTAAGCTGACTATTTTTGATGTAAATGGTAAGGAAGTATACCGCACTCAAGCAGTCTTTGAACAAGGATATCAAGCATTTGAACTACAAAGGGAAGATTTAAATGCCAACGGTGTTTTAATTTACAGAGTTGACTTTAAAAATTATTTTAATGTGAAGAAAATGATCTTAAGAGATTAGTAAAATGAATCCTTAACTTTTAAATTTGAAAGACCCTAATTTTATGAAAAATTAGGGTCTTTGTTATTTTTTTTGTACTTTTAAACGTAATTTTACCTCAAAGACAAACTTTGGTTACAAGTTCTTTTTCTCAAATAACATAAGAACGCTAAAGTCCCAATCACCTTTTATTATAACAGTAGATCCTTTCCCAAGAGGAGTAAATTCAACCAAATCAAAGTAATCGCGACTATTACCTAAGGTAATAGCCTAGTTGTTATATAATAAATTTTAATCATTTTCATAAAAATCACAATTGTACTTGGCAATCCAG
>CAZYAC010000103.1:0-10976 GCA_964645475.1 uncultured Saprospiraceae bacterium
CAAGATCACGTCATCAATGATTGGATCAGTACAATCAGGTAAAACGTTAACCACTACATAAGTAGTATCACAGTTTCCATTAACATCACAAATCACGATACAGGCTTGTTCTGTCCCTGGTAGGATATCCTCAAAATAAAGCGTATTAGTAGAAGCATTTGTTTGAAAGTCTACGAAAGAACCACTTTGAGTGGCACATTCGTTGGCGAAATAATTAATAGTGCCCAAATTAGAGACATCAAAAACAACACTATCTGGTTCAAATAGCACAGGATCATATACTATATTAAATTCTAGGGTATCGGTTATTTGTTGACAAATCACATCGATCAGTAAAGTGTCAGCACAATCATTGATCATATCATAAGCTACAAATACATGGTTACCGATCGGAAATTCGAATTCTGTATCAGAACCAGCACTACTATATTCTGGAGGAGTTGATGCACTAAAACCTGTATTTATTTCAGTAAAAAATAACCATCCTAAAGAATCGGTTACATTGGTTGCTTGAATTAAAAAATCCATATCATCGAATGTCCAGGTTATACCACTAAGCATACTCATAGAATCAGCCATTTCTCCAGGTGACGCGACAATAACATTAGAGTAAAGAACTCCATTCACCGCCCAAGCATCTATACTGACTGGGTAGTCAGCAATACCTAAGACATCATAACTAACCATATCTCCGATTCCGCAGGGGCTTAGATTTCCATTATACGGACTACCGTTTAGCGAAAATTCATAATCTCCTGAATAATCGTAGTCAATGGGTAGACACTCAACAATACCTGATTGGCAGTTTTCGGTAGTCCTTACTAAATTGTTTTGTGGGAAATCTGGGCAGTCCTGCGCGAATAAGAAGCCTGCGAAAAGCAGCAATATTGACAGAATTGCCAATTTGTCAAAAAATTTCATAGGATGATTTTAAGTTGAAAGATAGTCGGCTAGGTTTATCTGGTTTTTCAACCAAGCTATATCCAAAAACCATACTATTTTCAAAGATAACTAAAAAAGTCTGGCCTCCTGGTACCAGAAGGTCAAACCTAACTACTTTAATTACTTATATAAATAAGAGTGTTTAAATAGGAAAAACGCTGCATGAAAGGGAAGGACAGGTAAATATGATACCGTTTTAAGCCTATTTAGGAAAAATGATTTCTACTGATTTTTAATCTTTACATCTACTATAAAGAAGCTAAGTACAGGACAAAACATAAAAAGCGCTTATAATTTTGTGGCTAATTTACTTTTGTCTTGTACTTAGATAAAGAAGATAACTAGTTCTTAATCAACTATTAATGCAATATTTTAAAGACCAGTTCTTTCAGTAATGCGCCATTGGCGGTTGATTGGTTTTTTACTCCTTTTGAACGCAAGTCATATTCACTCAAGGCGCTAATTATTTGTTTGATTTTAGGAAGCGGAAACTGACGAGCAGCGGCTTTGTATTCTCTTATAAAATAAGAAGAGCCAATGGAGCAAGTTTTTTGAATTTCCTGATCAGAGGCACCACGCAGATGATGGAGCAGATATAATTTGCTAAAGTAATTATATAGGGCGGGAATCACCATGACCAGCGGATGTTGCTTTGGATTAGCGATAAAATAGTTGACAATCCGGTTAGCTTTGAGGACTTGTCGCAATCCTAAAGCTTTTTGTAATTCGAAAACGTTATAATCCTTACTAATACCAATATTATCCTGAATATGCTGAACAGAAACTTTGGTTCCCTTGGGTACATTGATCGCCAGTTTGTCTAGTTCGTTAGCCACCTTAGAGAGATCGGTTCCGAGGTATTCGGCCGTTAGGTGTGCGGCATTGGGACTAATATCTAATTTTTTTCTTTTCAAATAGCTGGTAATCCAATCCGGCATTTGATTATCATAAATTGGTTTGGTTTCCAGCATGGCGGTCTGCTTTTTGACCAATTTGCCAAACTTAGTCCGACCATCAAATTTTTTATGCTTATAACAAATAACTAAAAGTGTAGTAGGAACTGGTTTTTCGAGATAGGCGGCTAGTTCGCTAAGGGCTCTCATCTCTTGAGCTTCCTTCAAAATAACTACTTGCCGTTCAGCCATCATTGGATACCGAGAGATGATATCGCGCAAGGTTTGAAAGTCTGTATCTTTTCCGTAAAGAATAGTTTGGTTAAAGGAACGCTCGCCTTCGGTAAGTACATTGCGCTCTATATAATTAGATATTTGATCGATATAATAAGACTCCTTCCCATGTAGAAAATAGACTGGTCGGAAATTCCGAGCTTTCAATGAGTCCATTATTTGTTCAAAAGTCATATTGGGAGATTCTGTTTGATGAAATCGAACAAATTTAGTTTTTTTTTGGGAATGTCTTCCAAAAAATGATTTGATAAGGTGTTAAATTTTTGTGTTTAAAATAATAGACAATAGACTTTATTATTTCTCAGCTTTTTCTTCTCCAATACTGTGTACGTCCCAACAAAGCAAACCCTATGTATCCTCTAACTTTGAGCTTTTCTCCTTCTAGTTCTAAATAACATTTATAAATTTTTCCAGATTCAGGATCCAAGATGGTTCCACCTTCGTAACTATTGCCGTCTTTTTCAAGTCCTTCAATAATTTGCATTCCAATGACAGGTTGATTTTTCTTATCTCCTTTGCAATTTTCACAAATCACATCGTTTGGTCCAACATAGGAGGCAATTATTTTACCAGAATATTCACCATTGTTTTCGAAAATTTCAATTAATCCCTTTTTTTCATTGGTTTTATCGTCATAGGTTTCCCACTGGCCTAAGATGGTTTGGGCAGAAAGAGTAGAAGTGAGCAGGAAAAGTGAAAACAAGAGGCAGAAATTTTTCATAAGTATTGAATTTATCTTACTAAAGAATTTAATCAGATGGTTTAATTAACTAGCTGTATAATGCGTGTCTTAAACGATGAATTTTATTTTTTTATTTCTAAAAAGCGTTTGGAAGTTTTGCCTCCGTAGTGGTAATGTCTTCTGATGGGCAATCCTTAAGTTTTTTTCGGATCATATCTTCCACCGCCTGAAACCATCGAGGATGATCATTGAGTCCTTCCACCAGCTGGAGATGTTCCCCACCCGCCTCTTCGAATTCTTCTTGATATTCGTCACTGATTTCAATCGTTGTTTCCAAACAATCGCAAATAAAGGCTGGACAAAAAACGAGTACTTTTTTCTTACCTTCTTTAGCCAATTTTTCGATAACATCACTGGTATATGGCTGCACCCAAGGGTCCCGTCCTAATCGAGATTGATAACATTGGGTCCACATTTCTTTTGGAATTCCCAACCCTTTTACAATCCCTCTAGTTGTCTCCGCGCAGCCCGCAGTATAACACAATCGATTGACATCAGTAATGGTATCACAACAAACATAATCTTTCTTTAGGCAATGACCACAATCATCCCCTTTGGTGATTTGTCGTTCGGGCAATCCATGATAACTAAAAAGTACGTGATCATAGTCTTTCCAATTATATAATTTACCTCTTTGAATAAACGCATCCAGATATCCTGGATCATCATAGAAAGCATCAATCATTTTCACTTCAGGGATAAGCCATTGTTTACTAAGTACCCGCATCACCTCTTCTTGTACCGAACCAGTAGAAGCGGAGGCATACTGTGGGAAAAGTGGTAACACCACGATCTGTTTTACGCGTTGTTCTTGCATTTTTTTGAGCGCAGATGCTATCGAAGGATTTTGATATCGCATAGCCAATTCCACCACATAGTCCTCCCCAAATCGACGTTGCATCTCCTCACTCAGTTTATAACCGTAAACCTTGAGCGGAGACCCCTCTTCCATCCACAAATCCTTATATCCCTTAGCTGACTCACCAGATCGGAAAGGCAGAATAAATAAAGGAACTACAATTTTTCGGACCGCCCAAACGTCAATTACGCGTGGGTCACTCAAAAACTGCTTAAGATAGCGGTAGACGGCACTTCGAGTAGGTTTATCGGGTGTTCCGAGATTAACCAGCAGTATACCTGTTTTTCCTTTATTATACATGATTTAAATTTTTTCCAAAGTTAAACACTAAATCAGCTTAGTAGTTGAACAAATGGGTAATATAATGGTAAAAAAGCATCTTACGGTTTTCTAAAATATCTTTATCTTTGGCTTTAAACTAATTAGCCAATAGCAAAAAAATGCAATAAACCCACTCAATCTATTATGGCTAGTTCACTCAATAAATATTTATGAATAAACCCCTTATTTTAGTTACCAACGATGATGGTATTTTTGCTGGCGGAATCCGCACCTTGATTGAAATTGCGCAAGAGTTAGGCGAAGTAGTCGTAATGGCCCCTGATGCTCCCCAATCAGCTACCGGACACGCGATCACTATCCGAGAACCACTACGATTTCAACGGGCAAAAGAGTTTCCGAATATCGAAGCTTATAAATGCTCCGGCACCCCGGTCGATTGTGTCAAATTGGCTAGAGGTGTCCCCTTAAAAGATAGAAAAATAGATTTATGCGTATCAGGGATCAATCACGGTTCCAACGCTTCCACCAATATTATTTATTCTGGAACCATGTCAGCCGCCATGGAAGCTTCCATGGAAGGAATCAACGCAATTGGATTTTCTTTGCTCGACTTTTCTGAGGATGCGGATTTTAGTCAATCACGTGGTTATGTAAAAGCCATTATGGAATATGTGCTTGAAAATGGAATGGAAAATGGAAAATTATTAAACGTTAATATTCCCAAATTACCAACTTCAGAAATAAAAGGCATTAAAATTTGCCGACAGGCCAACGCCAAATGGGAAGAAATATTTGAGGAGAAAAAAGATCCAATGGGACATTCTTATTACTGGCTCACCGGAAAATTTGCTAATTTTGACAAGCGCCAAGACATTGATATCAAGGCGCTAGGAGAAGGTTATATTTCTGTGGTTCCAGCGATGCATGACTTGACGAATACCGTAGCGATGGAACCGTTGAAAGAGATGGAAAATATTGCTATTTAGAATGCTTCGCTGAGAGGTAGTTTTTCCAATGCGATTCGTAGATTCTGAAATAAAAAATCCTGCATAGAGGTACGACGTTTATTGTTAAAATCAAATTCCGTGTAAAAAATAATTTGCACGCGCTTTATAAATTTATTCAGAAACCGTGATATGCAAAAAGATAAAATCGTCCTTGGATTAATATTGGGTTTTCTTCTACCTGTAGTGGGCTACGCCCTTTTATTAGAAATTTATGATCAACTCAGTCGTAGCGGTATCATCAGTGATGAAGGGTTTTCGCGTACCTTTAGAGAGAGGACGATTGCCTTGTTAGCCATTTGCTTCAACCTTATACCCCTTACTTATTTTAATAGAAGAAGAATGCAAAATGGGATGCGGGGTTTGGTTTTTCCAACGGTGCTATTTGTAATTATATGGCTCTTCTATTTTAGAGAATCCATTTTATAAAAAACTATGCGTTACTATTTCATCGCAGGAGAAGCTTCAGGTGATCTCCATGGCTCTAACCTGGTAAAGGCTTTACAAGAAGTTGATAAGGCAGCGTTTTGTCAAGGTTGGGGAGGTGACCTAATGAAGGCAGCAGGTGTTACGATAACAAAACATTACCGAGACCTTGCTTTTATGGGTTTTTATGAAGTGGTAAAAAATATTGATACCATTCGTAAAAATTTTAAAGTTTGTAAAAAAGATATCCTTTCCTTCAAACCTGACGTTGTTGTCCTGATAGATTACCCTGGGTTTAATCTGCGAATGGCCAAGTGGATAAAAAAGCAGGGAATAAAAATAGCCTATTATATCTCGCCACAAATTTGGGCATGGCATACTAGTCGAGTTCATAATATCAAAAAACTCGTGGACCGGATGTTGGTCATTCTACCTTTCGAAAAAACGTTTTATAAACAATATAATTACGAAGTAGATTTTGTCGGTCATCCCCTACTCGATCATCTAGCAAATCTTCCTCCTGTAGATGATTTTCGGATCCAACATGATTTAGACAAGCGCCCCGTTATTGCCTTGCTTCCTGGGAGTCGTAAACAGGAAATAAAAAAAATGTTGACAGGTATGCTTGCCATCCTCAATGATTTTAAGGAATATCAATTTGTTATTGCGGGCGCACCATCCATTCCAATTGCCTATTATCGAAGCCTAATTGATCAACAAAAATTTAGCGAAGCTTTCATTCCAAAAATTGTTAGTAACCAAACCTATCAATTGCTTTCATTGAGTCACGCAGCACTTGTGACCTCGGGAACCGCTACCCTAGAAACGGCGCTATTTGATGTTCCTCAAGTAGTCTGCTATACTGGAAATCCATTATCTTTCCAATTGGCTCGTCGCCTAGTAAAAGTAAAATATATCTCACTGGTCAATCTAGTGCTCGATCAACCACTAGTTACGGAGTTGATCCAATCGGATTTTAACAAAAAGAAAATTACGTCTGAGTTAAATAATATTTTATCAAAAGAACGTCGTTATGAATTGCTGGCAGGATATGCTGATTTAAAGATAGCGTTAGGAGAAAAAGGGGCATCAAAAAGAGCGGCGGAGAAAATTTTTGAAGAAGTAAATTATAGACTTTAATACTTGACAAGCCCTTAATTATGAAAACCCGAGAAGAGTTTTGTGTCATCTTTCCTGAGGCGTTGGGTAATCATATACTCCCCTTAAGGTCAAAGTGCGACCAATTAGGAATCACCAAGAAAAAGGAAGATAAACGAACCAAATTTTTCTTTTCCGAGCATAAGTCAGACCAAGATTTTTCTATTACAGAAAAGGAGCTAAAAACTTGGATAAATCAACAAGGCACTTATACCTTCTTGGAGGAATCGTCCGAAGAATATCAAAACTGGGAACGGTTACTATATTCAAAACATCCCCAGAGTATAATCTTGGCTATTACGATAATTAACAAAGATTATCGACCGGTACCCAAGCTATTTTCCCTATGGTTGATTCTAACATTATTTTATCAAGAGAAGTCAGTAAAATCAGCAGCTAAAATGATGATTTTACAATACCTAGAGCAAAAAGAAATTCCTGATGTTAAAATTGGGGGACTTTCTTTTACAAAAAATTATTTCATCAATCATGCAAATATATTTCATCAATATTATGATTTGAATTATCTTCATTTTTGGGCAACTAAGTTAATTGAACATTATCCTTATTCTGAAAGTATTTTAAGATTTTCATCAAAAAACATTCATAAAATTTTTGAAATAGAAAATCAATCAGTCTTCTTTCATAAAATTGTATCGATTGAAATAAAACTAGAACCTAATGACTCTTTAGATTTTTTGGAGATTCTAGTAGATCGTTGTACTAAGTTAAATGAAATAAAAATTCACTCAGACGAAATATATCCTATTAAACCTAAAGAATTAAAGTCATTTAACATTAGACATCTATTTTTAAAAAAATGTATACTCCCATCTTATATTTCCAGTGCACCTATTTTGGATAAAGTAAAATCACTATTCTTAATAGGCGAAGATGACATAAATTATTCAGATTGGTTATTCCCAAACCTTACAAGATTAAAACTTGAGGGTGCAAAAATTAAAAAATTAAACTTAACAAAAAATCTACTTAGTATAACAAGTTTTAGCCTTTGTTTGACCAAGCAAAAAAGTCTACCGAATCAACTCTACGAGATGATTAAATTAAGATTCCTGCAAATAAATTGTTCCAGCATAGTAAAAGTTTCTCAAAAAATAAATAAACTAGAAAATCTAAAAATCATTAATTTATCTGTAACAAAATTTCCTTTATTTCCAGTAGAATTTATGCTTGCTCCAAACCTTCAAGATATTATTGACTTGAAATTACCTCAAGACTATCAGTTACAGCTAGATAAATATCCTAATTCTCTAGCAGTAGATAGTTTATCTTGGGCAAAATCAAAAACCATCAAATATTTTCCATACGAATTCCATATTGTAGGAAAGTTAAGATATATTGATTTACAGTTTCAATTAATTTCTAAAATTGATTCGAGAATTGCTAAATTTAAAACCTTAGAAGAACTTAGTCTTAAACAAAATAATTTCCACTATCTACCCGATGCACTCCGTCAATTACCTAATCTAAATATTCTTGATCTATCAATCAATAATATCAAAACCATTTCATTTGAATGGATAAAGCATGCATATGAAAAAACTATTAATCTCAATTTAAAAGATAATCCAATTACATTTCTGCCTGCTATTCCCGATGGATTCCAACCAAATAATACCCCTAATCATGGAAAGATTATTTTAACAAAAGAAAAATTAGAAATAACTCAATTAATAAATTATCAAGAATTATTCGGACAAAATTTTATAACTTTAGTATAAATTTTATCATGAAAAAAATGTCTGCTTCCACTGAGTCGCCTCATCCGTTGTTACCCTCTGGTGACTGGGAGGGTTTTTATGTATATCAGCAGGGTCCAGGGTCAGAACAGCATAAAATGGAAATGCGATTGAATTTTGAAAATGGAGTAATTACCGGATCGGGATCAGATGACGTAGCGGGGCATTCTTGGCGAGGGAGTTATTCTCTAACTTCCATGTCTTGTGAAATGACAAAAGCTTATCCTTCACATTCGGTGAACTATCAAGGTAGTATTGATGAGAATGGAATCTGGGGTTCTTGGGAATTGATGGCTTGGCGAGGTGGGTTTCATATCTGGCCGAAGAAACAGAAGAAAGAAAAGGAAGAGGCCGAAGAGATTGAGAAGAAAAAGAGAGAATTGGTAAAAGTGGAAATAATAAAATTAATGGTTCGGTAATTTTTCTAAGGAGGTTATTTTTATGATTTATTCAATGAGTTATTGAGCATTTTTGCCAGTTAGCTGGTTGGCCCTGCCGGCAGGCAGGTATTGGCTAGTTAGCTTCCCTCTAACGCATTTTACGAACGAGGGAAGCCAACTAGCAGATTTTTTAATCACTTTAGTCTCAAAATCAAAAATTACCGAAGCATTGAAAATGATGTTTTTTTAATAATCAAAACATAGAAGTATGAAGAATTTATTCGGATTGGTTATCACTATTATGTTATTGAGTTTAGGTGCTTGTCAACCAGAAGTTCCAAAACTGGATCGAGTACAACACGAGAAAGACTTTGTAGATTTGATGGAAAAGCATCTGCGAGCGGTGAGTGAAAAGGATTTAGGAACGCTAGCTTCGACCATGCATCCCACCGGAAAAATGCAGCTTATTCTGCCCGCTCAGGAAATTACGGTCTCCGTTGATTCTTTTCTTAGTTTTCATCAGGAATGGTTTAAAGACGCCGTGTGGACTTTTGATACTGAAATTCTGAATACCCAGATCGGTGATCAGCTGGGAATGGCCGTGGTAGAATCCGTCTATCGAGAACCTGAACGCAACGGGAAACCTTATTTTAATCGAATGATTATCAGCTATTTATTAGAAAAAACAGACGGAAAGTGGTATATCATTAAAGATCACGCTAGCTCTTCTGAAAAAGGAGAAATTTATACAAAAAAATAATCCACAAGGTCGAAGAACCAAACGACTTGATAAATGTTAGCGAAGCCATTAAATTTAATGGATTTAAGGCGTAATAGTTTCCTACATTCCTTTATATTTGCCCCAGTTTTTCAAATAAATCAATTAGATACTAACCAAATTAAATTAGAATTATTATGATTGTTGGAGTTCCCAAGGAAATAAAAAACAACGAAAGTCGTGTTGCATTGACTCCTGCTGGAGTTCTCGAAATGAAGAAGCACGGACATACGGTATACGTTCAGACCAAAGCTGGATTAGGAAGTGGTTTTACTGATACTGATTATAGAAAGCAAGGAGCCAAAATTCTCAAGACGATCGATCAGGTCTATAAAAAAGCTGAGATGATCATAAAGGTAAAGGAACCAATCAAAAAAGAATATAAGCTGATCAAGAAAGATCAATTGGTCTTCACTTATTTTCATTTTGCAAGTCATAGACCACTAACCACTGCGATGATCAAATCCAAATCGATCTGTCTCTCTTACGAGACCGTAGAGTTACCAAATCGAACCCTTCCACTTTTAGTTCCAATGTCGGAAGTAGCTGGTCGAATGGCCATCCAAGAAGGGGCAAAGTATCTCCAAAAACCCGATAAAGGTCGCGGTGTTTTATTAGGTGGTGTTCCTGGCGTTTCTCCCGGTAAAGTCCTCATCCTCGGTGGTGGAGTTGTTGGTACACAGGCTGCAAAAATGGCTGCTGGACTTGGAGCAAACGTTACCATTATGGATATTAGTCTTCCTCGATTACGTACCTTAAATGATATCTTGCCTGCCAACGTCAATACCATATTTTCTAATACACTTAATATTGAACAGGCCATCAAAACGCACGACTTGATCGTTGGCGCCGTTTTAATTCCGGGAGCCAAAGCGCCCAATCTTATTACTAAAAAAATGCTCAAACAAATGAGAGCAGGAACAGTTCTAGTAGATGTAGCCGTAGACCAAGGAGGGTGTATCGAAACTTGTAAACCCACCACACATGAAAATCCTACTTTTATCATCGATGATGTCGTTCACTATTGCGTTGCCAATATGCCTGGCGCCGTTCCTTATACCAGCACGGTAGCACTTACCAATGCTACCCTACCTTACGCCATCAATCTTGCGAATAAAGGCTGGAAGAAAGCTTGTCAGGATGATGTTTCGCTTCGTAAAGGATTAAACATTATCAACGGAAAGGTCGTATATAAGGGGGTGGCAGATGCGTTTAAGATGAAGTACCATGATGTAGATGGGTTTTTAGTGGATTGATTGAATAGAGCTCCAGGGGTATTCGTGGAAAGCTTTCTTTAATCGTATAATAGGGTCTCGCAGAGGCGCAGAGGGCGCAGAGCGATTCCGTGGAAAAGTCCTCCATAAAAAGGTGTCGCAGATGCATTTAAGATGGACTACCATGAGGTAGATGGGTTTTTAGTGGATTGATTGAATAGAGCTCCAGGGGTATTCGTGGAAA
>CAZYAC010000103.1:11076-14224 GCA_964645475.1 uncultured Saprospiraceae bacterium
GTAGATGGGTTTTTAGTGGATTGATTGAATAGAGCTCCAGGGGTATTCGTGGAAAGCTTTCTTTAATCGTATAATAGGGTCTCGCAGAGGCGCAGAGGGCGCAGAGCGATTCCGTGGATTTATTTAAGATTAATACGAGTCCAAGCACCAATGAAAAATAACACATTTAACAATATTTGATTTACACGATAGAAATTCTCTGCGCCTTTGCGAGAAATAAAATTCTAAGAGTTGGTCCACTATTCAACAATTACAACTAAATTACTAAATACAACCAATAAAATAATATGTCAACTACTACCAAATTATCATCCAAAGAATTGATTGCTATTGAGGATCGCTACGGCGCACATAATTACCATCCGCTACCCGTTGTACTCGAACGTGGCGAAGGCGTTTATGTCTGGGACGTAGAAGGCAAAAAATATTACGATTTTCTATCCGCCTACTCAGCCGTTAATCAGGGTCACTGTCATCCAAAGATTGTCGAAGCATTAAACAAACAAGCCAGTGTTTTAACCCTTACTTCGCGGGCTTTTCATAATGATAAATTAGGTCCGTACGAAAAGTATATGACGGAGTATTTTAACTATGATAAGATTTTGCCGATGAATACGGGTGTGGAGGCCGTGGAGACCGCCCTTAAACTTTGTCGTAAATGGGCTTATGAAGTGAAAGGGATTCCAGCCAATGAAGCAAAGATCATTTTTGTAGAAGGTAATTTCCATGGCCGTACGATGTCTGTTATTTCTGGTTCAACAGATCCAAGTAGTACTTCTGGTTTTGGTCCATATATGCCGGGAATAAAAATTATTCCTTATAATGATTTGGAAGCGTTGGCTGAAGCGGTAAAAGATAAAGACGTCGCTGGATTTTTGGTAGAACCGATCCAAGGGGAAGCAGGTGTTTTTGTTCCAGACGAAGGCTACTTGACCAAAGCGGCAGCGATTTGTAAAGAGAATAAGGTACTCTTTATTGCGGATGAAGTGCAGACTGGTATTGCACGAACTGGAAAGTTGTTAGCAACCTGCGGAAACTGTGGTTGTGCAGGACATTGCGAAAACAAACCGGAAATCAAACCAGATATTTTAATTTTAGGGAAAGCCGTATCAGGTGGTGTATTTCCTGTCAGTGCAGTCTTGGCAAACGACGAAATTATGCTTACGATTAAACCAGGTGAACATGGTTCTACTTTTGGTGGAAATCCATTGGGTGCAGCCGTTGCCGTCGCAGCATTAGAAGTAGTGAAAGATGAAAAATTGCAGGAGAATGCCCAAGTACTAGGGATTCGTTTTCGAGAAAGAATGTCGCATTTAGTAGAGAAATCTGATTTGGTTAGCTTGGTACGAGGTAAAGGATTATTGAATGCGATTGTGATCAATGATACGGAAGATAGCAGCACCGCATGGGATATTTGTATGGCGCTTTCGCGCAATGGATTGCTCGCCAAACCTACGCACGGAAACATTATTCGTTTTGCACCACCCTTGGTGATGACGGCAGAGCAGCTAGAAGAATGTTGTGATATCATTGAAAAAACGATTTTAGAATTTAAAAAGTAGGCCTATTCTTTTGCTTACTTTGCAAAACTCGTCAATGGCCTTTGGGGTGTTGACAAGTTTTTTTTTGGAAGGTAAGAATGTTTAGAAATTCAGATCTCATGCAAATTCTCTCAAAAAATATTATCTTTAAACAAAAAAGGAGAATAGTAGACTTAAGTCATCCATTAACAAATGTTCAGTTAGACGTCTTAAAGACATTTTCGTTTAACTAATAAAGGTGCATTTTTTGTCTTTACTCCTGCCTGCCACAAAGCAGGCTTCGTTAGATTTTCCTTAAATAGCTTTGGCTATTCGCGTCAAATCTGTCATGATTAACCTCAAAATCCACAAGCAGAAATTGTAAAAACAATTTTGGCCCTCTGCTTAACTGAATTCAAAAAATTGATCGCTCAATATTTTGCGGACCGAGCCATTGGTGAAGCTAATAAAGATTGGGATGAAATAAAATGGGATGATGATACGGTGAACGAGATGTTAAATACTAAGATGAGAAAATCAAAAAAGTAATGATTACAAATCATTTACTTTGCAAAACTCGTCGATTGCCAAATGGTGTTGACGAGTTTTTTTTAAAAGAATAGATTATTATAAGACTGTACAAATGAAAGAAAATATTAAGAAAATCGAACCAGGTTTTGGACTTGGTTCCATCAAATTTGGAATGCTACCTAGTGATATTTTAGAAGTTCTTGGCCGTCCCAATCAGATAGAAGTACACAGCTATTCAACCGATAAAAAAGATTTAAGGGAAAACTGGCACTATAATGATTATGAACTTCAACTGAGTTACGGTTCTGAAGATGATTGGCGATTAGATCTAATCGCCATCAATTCTGACTATTATTCTTTATTCGATTTAATTCAAATAGGGCAATCAAGAACCAATGTTGAAAAAATTTTAAAGGATAAAAAATTCACTAATTTAATTTATGAAGAGTTATCAACTTTGGATAGCGTTGATTATAAATTAATTACCATTGATGAACTCAGTCTTAACTTATGGTTTGATGAAGGTGAATTGTCTGAAATCCAATGGGGTCCTAAGTTTAAGGATGAAGAAACCATAATATGGCCTTATCAATCAGAGAAACAGGCATCAAAAATAGCGCTTAAAAAATATAGCCATCCTGAATTATTTATGAAATTGGAAAACTATGTTGAAGATCGACTAAATAATATTTTTCTAAATAAAGAATCTTCAGATCATGCTACACTCCTAAAAGAATTTCCAGCATCTACGGAAAGAGAAAACTTGTCGCTAGAAAAAAGTAATGTGAATTATTATCTTAACGTTGACAACAAAGTGGATGGATCCATGGAAGCGAAAGTATTTCTATTACATAACTCAGAAGGATTGATCGGCTCGATGTCCGTTATCTGGGATAAGGATTTAAATGTTTTAGATGATTCTTTTGAATTATTTTAAGAATGATTAAAAGATTGTAAAAGTAATTTTTCTTATGTGTTCTCTTTGGCGGTTAGCAGGTTCGTTAATAGCAGCATTTTAAAAACAATAGAATAGAATGAGCATAAGTACGTGGACAAATTAAACTATAAGCTATGTCTGGATTTTTTTACGCTATCCT
>CAZYAC010000104.1:0-14103 GCA_964645475.1 uncultured Saprospiraceae bacterium
AACGATATAAATATTTCAACCGCTAATGGGGAATAGAAGGATCATTTGTTTAATCTACTTTGGGTTTTTGATATGCGCTTAATGTGGAAGTTTTGATCGTAGAATTCCATAAACGTAAGTCCCAAAGATCGCACTCCCAATTACTAATAGAATCGCCCATACTCCTTGTCCAAGTAAGGTAAACATCGGTCCCGGACAAGCACCCGTCATGGCCCAACCTAATCCGAAGATCGTTCCTCCTATCAAATATCGGGGAATACTCCTATTTTTAGGAATAAATTCGATAGGTTCTCCGGCTATCGTTTTTCCATTAAGTTTTTTTATGGTAGCAATCAATAATGCTCCTACTATTACTGCGGTACCGATAATTCCATACATGTGAAAACTTTCGAAACGAAACATTTCCTGTATTCGAAACCAAGAAACAGCTTCTGATTTTGTCATTACGATTCCGAATAAAATTCCTGCAAAAATATATTTGAATAATTTCATGATCTTTTGTTTTAAATATTTTTATATCGTTAACAGTTCTGGCAAAATAATCCAGGCCATTAATAATCCGCCAATAAAGAACCCAATGACGGCTATTAAGGATGGGATTTGTAAATTGGACAAACCACTAATCGCATGACCGGAGGTGCAGCCACCTGCATATCGTGCTCCAAACCCGATCAAAAACCCACCACCTATGAGCATTATTAAATTTTTGATCGTCCACATATTATTTACTCCAAAAATTTCGGAAGGTACAAAGCCTCTACCTTCTACTAAGGTTTGAGGTGTTTGGATACCAACACTTGCTAAATAGGTTTGAGTTGAAGAAGCAATTTTTACAGGTTCTGGACTCCCCAAAATATTGACGGCAATATACCCGCCGATAACGGCTCCACCAATAAAAACCAGATTCCAAAGTTGCTTCTTCCAGTTGTACTCAAAAAAGGTACAATGTTTTCCAGCTCCGCCCATGGCCACGATTGTTCTAAGATTGGCCGATACACCAAATTCCCCTCCGAATAAAAGCAGCAAAAACATAATACTAGTAAGGGCTAATCCCGATACGGACCAATGCCAAGGTTGACTTATAAAATCTATCATATTCATTTTATTTTTTTTTAAAATTTTATCAACAAAGAGAAGATAATCTGTAATATTGATTCCAGCGGTCTATTCTTACGCAAAAAACGGAGTTAAATAAATTGCTTGACTCCCGTTTAGATCAACCAGGTAATTATTGAAACAACCTAATTGCTATATGATTTTATTTCCTTCCTTTACCCACTCATTGATTCCTCCAGAGTAATTCACTATTTTGTTAAAACCATTTTTTACTAAAACAGAATATCCAATAGCTGCTCTAGCCCCGCTTTGACAATGGATGACTACTTTTTTCTTTTTATCTATTTTATCCAAATGATCTTCGATCGTTCCGACAAAAAGATTTTTAGCTCCTCTAACATGTCCTGCCTTGAATTCAGCGGAACCTCTCAAATCAAAAATTGGCGTACCGTTTTTCTTTAATTCTTTGAAGGTTTTTAAGTTTACAACCTTTGCTTTTTTCAATCTTTTTCCAGTTTTGGTATATACTTCTGTGGAAGGAATATAACCTGCAATATTATCCAAGCCAATTCTCATTAACTTTCTGGTCAGATCTTCTAACTGAACTTTGTCGGCTAATAGGATAAAAGATTCTTCATAATTTAAAAACCATCCTGCCCAGGTAGCAAAGGAATTGTTTCCTTGAATATTGATACTTCCAGGAATAAATCCTTTTGCAAAAGCTGTTTTATCTCTCGCATCGATAATCTTAACCCCTTTGTCTATAGCTTTGGTAAGTTGACTAGTAGAAAGTTTTTTTAAAGTTGGAACGGCGGTAACTAACGTTCGTTCCACTTTATTCAACTCTTTCATTTTTGCGAAGTATTTGGGAGGCTCGGGTTGATCAACTAAGAGATAATCTATAAAACCTTTTTTATTTCTTTTGTATTGAAAAGCCCAGTTGCGAATCTTCTCATAACCAACAGTAGAACTTGGAACGGCCCCCAAAGCTTTACCACAGGCTGAACCGGCACCATGCCCAGGCCAGACTTGAATATAGTCTGCTAGGTTGCTAAATTTCTTAATTGACTGGTACATTTGTAATGCGCCTTCATCTTGAGTGCCAACAATCCCTGCGGCTTTTTCTAATAAATCAGGTCTTCCGACATCTCCCACAAAAACGAAATCTCCCGTAAAAACCATCACTGGTTCAGCACTTGCGGGTGTGTCCGTCAATAAAAAGCTAATACTTTCTGGCGTATGTCCGGGGGTGTGCAGGACTTCAATTTTTAGGTTACCCAACTTTAAAATATCTCCATCTTTTACTCCTTCGTGTGGAAATTGATATTCCCAACCTTCTCCTCCTTCCGCCGACAAATACATCTTCGCGCCAGTCAATTCTGCCAATTCTCTAGAACCCGCCAAAAAATCTGCGTGAATATGGGTTTCTAAAATATGCGTGATGGTCATTTTGTTTTTCTTAGCAATCTCCAAGTAGGTATCCACATCTCGTTTGGGATCAATTACAGCAGCGACTCCTTTTTTTTGACAGCCAATAAAATAACTTGCTTGGGCTAAACTCTTATCATATATGTGTTGAAAAAACATAATTATTATTTTTGGATTAAGATGTGTTTTTTTTCTGCTATAAAGATATTTCTTCTTTGTAGCCTTTTCTGTAATCTATATCACAGAGCATTGAAATTGTTTAAAAAATTAAACATTATTTTGTAATAGATAGTCTTGCTTTATCGGATCATTTTTTCCATTCAAAAATCTATCTACAGCTGATTGCTTATTCATAAAGAAATTCTCTTTTCCTATTTTTTCAATTATATGCCCCCGGGTCATGGCATCTCTTACGGGACCTTTTACTCCCGCGAAGTAAATCGTTTTGCCTTCTGCTCGATAATTTCCCACTACTTCTTCCAAAGTATGAATGGCACTACTATCTACCTGATGGATGCTTTGAAAATCTAGTATTAATACCTTCATATGTTTATTCTCAACTGAAATTTCTTCTAAAGTATCTTTAAAATAAGTAGTATTTGCAAAATAAAGTTGTGCATCAAATCGCATAATTTTCAATCCTTCTAGTTCTATTAATTCTTCAAACCGATCCACATTTCTGTATAAATTAGTTTCAGGTACTCTGCCTAAAATGGCTATATGTGGTCGGGTGGATTTAAAAATAACCATCACTAAAGAAAGAAGAACTCCTATCCCGATTCCTTGCTCAATTCCTAAAGTAAGGGTGGCGATAAATGTGACTGCCAGCATCCAAAAATCTGCTTTATTGGACGTCCATAAATGCTTGGCTTCCTTAAAATCAATCAGCCCAAAAACTGCTACCATGATTACGGATGCTAAAATAGCTTTCGGTAAAAAATAAAATAAGGGTGTTAAAAATAAAAGGGTCAAAATAATTAATATCGCACTTATGATAGAGGCCAAGCCTGTCTTAGCTCCTGACTGATCATTGATGGCCGTTCTTGAAAAACCGCCCGTAGTAGGATAGGATTGCAATAATGAACCACCAATATTGGCCGTACCAAGCGCAATCAATTCTTGGTTGGGAAGTACTTTATAATCTTTATGTTTTGCTTGAATAGCTTTTGCGACAGCGATACTTTCCATAAAGCTTACCAAGGCAATCGTAAGTGCTATTGGAATCAATATTTGAAAAGTATGCATATCCAGACTCGGTACTGAAAAACTTGGTAAACCAGAAGGCACCGTTCCTACGATCTTAACGCCTTTGTCTGCTAATCCAAATCCCCACACCGCAAGCGTGCCAAATAAGACTGCAACCAATGGACCTGGAATTGCCTTATTAATTCGTTTTGCCCCTTTTATCAAAATGATACCGCCGATTCCCACCGAAAAAATCAACCAATTTATTTCCCCAAACTGTTTAAATGCATGGATCAAAATTTCGTGAATATGGTGACTTCTCGGAATATCTATTCCAAGTAAATGTTTGAGTTGACTAAGGCCTATGATAAGCGCAGCAGCAGCAGTAAATCCACTGATTACTGGATGGGAAAGAAAATTAACTAAAAAACCTAATTTAAAAATACCTAGTAAAAACTGAATAGCGCCAACCAAAAAAGCTAAGGTAATCGCTAGGAGAATATAAGTTTCGGTGCCTCCTTCTGCTAAAGCGCCAACACCCGCAGCCGTCAATAAAGAAACCATCGCTACTGGACCCAGGGCCAACTGACGAGAAGTTCCTAGAAAAGCATAAATTATCAAAGGAATAGTGGAGGCATATAACCCAAAGATAGGAGGTAGACCGGCAATCATGGCGTAAGCCATTCCTTGTGGTATCAGCATTACGCCGACCGTCAACCCTGCAGAAATATCGCCTTTTAGCTGCTCTCTTTTATAGTTGGGTAACCATTCTAATACTGGGAAAAACTGCTTGATATTCATGATGGCCTGGCTTGGTTTAATAATTTGATGACAATATGATCTCACAAATACTGATATAAGAATCCTATCTTATTACCTGTTTCATAAGAAATCTTGTACTTTTTACTTATTAGAATTAAGTCTATTGTTCTTTAATCGTTTTATTTAACGAATTCAAATCGTTCAAGACAGCTTGTACTTCATTCCAACTTCCTCCATTATAAGCTTCGATGCCTTCATTTATAAAGGTAGTCTTTGCTTTTCCAGATCTTGCGCCAGAGCGACAACAAGTAATAACAGGTTTATTTTGTTCTTTAATTTTTTTAAGGTGGTTCATGATGTCACTCAAGGGAATATTGACAGAATTTTCTACCTTCCCTTCTGCGAATTCTTGTGGTGTGCGTACATCGATGATGAGGGCTCCTCGGCCCATTAGTTTTGTATAGTCCAATTTTTCTTTTTTTAATAAGTTCATTAATTAATGATACGGTAATTTTTCTAGGTAGCTTATTTTTATGGTTTATTGAGCATTTTTGCCAGTTAGCTGGTTGGCTATTGGCTAGTTAGCTTCCCTCTAACGCATTTTACAAAAGAGGGAAGCCAACTAGCTAACCAGCAAACAGGCCAACAAGCAAATTTCTCAAAAACCTTGTCTCAAAATCAAAAATTACCGAACCATTGTTAATAAATTCAAACATCTTTTTTTATTTCAAAAATACAAATGCTTTGTAGAATACTCTGTGATTGAAGTCACAGTTAACCTCTTATTTTAATAGTTACTTTATAAAAAAATCATGCAGTTATTATTTTTTGCCCTTAGCCTAATCTTTTATTATGTGCTTCACAGTATTCTTGCCAATACTAAAATAAAAGCCTTTTTGATGGAGCGTTTTATTCCTCAACAGTATTATCGATTAATGTTTAACGCTATCTCGGTAGGCTTATTGATACCAATATTCTACTTGTATAAGGGCATTCCAACTAGTCTTATCTTTGAATTTATGGTGTTGGAAAATATTGGATTAGGTATCGCAGTGATAGGAATACTGTTGTTAATACTTGCGTTAGGACAATATAATCTGGCCGAATTTTCGGGAACTCAACAATTGAAACAGTCCACGCTCCTGATGCCTGAATCGCTTAAAACGACCGGATTCAATGCGTACGTTAGACATCCACTATATTTTTGTGGGTTACTGATTCTTTGGGGTGGATTTTTATCTAGTCCAACCTATTTGTTTTTGGTGATCTCGGTCGTAAGTACCGCTTATCTATATTTTGGAACAAAACTAGAAGAGGAAAAATTGATTGCGGAATTTGGTGAAGAATATTTGAACTATCAGAAAAGAGTAGGGATGCTAATACCATTTTTGGTGAAATAACCATCCTATAAAAGTCTAATTTTATTTCTTTCTAAAATCAAGACCCCTTTTTTCTCCAGCTGTTTTAGCAATCTAGAAACTGCTTCTCTGGAAGCATTCAAATCATTGGCGATTTCGTGATGGGTAGAATGGATGGTTTTAGAATTGTGGGCTTCACTTCGCTTAATCAAATAATCCCAAAGACGTTCATCCATTTTTTTAAAAGCAATATTATCTAAGGTTTTAACTAAAATTTGCATTCGATTATCGTAAGAACGCATTACAAAATTTCTCCAACTAGGATATAAAGACATCCAATCATTAACATATTTTATAGGAATGGCGATCAGGGTTGAATCGTCTTCAGCTGTTGTACGAATATCACTTCGCTTGTCCATCATACAGCAAGAAAAAGACATAGAACAAGTTTCTCCTGCCTTCAAAAAATAGAGTAGTAACTCTTTTCCATCTTCCTCATCTTCTCGGACTACCTTTATAGAACCCTTCACCAAAAGAGGTACCGCTTTTACATAACTCCCAAAATTCATAATCACCTCTCCTTCTTTAAAATTCCAGATGGTTCCTACACTTGCAATTTTCTTCTGTAGATCTGGTTCAGATAATAAAGGGAAGTGATCTTTTATTAAAGTTGTTATTTCGGTGTTCATATTTGATGTTATTTTTACAATTTTACAAAAAAAATCTAATGAATACTTGAATACTTGTTAAAATGTTGTATATTAGCAGTGTGATGAATAAAAAATTATTGCTTTCTCGAGAAAAATTAGAAGTAGCTGCTAAGCTTTTAAAAGTGGTTGCACATCCAGTAAAACTGGAGATTTTGCAACAGTTAAGAGCGCATGAATCAATGGATGTATCATCTTTGTGCCAAAGTATTGGAGTAGGATGTGAAATTAGTATGATGTCCCATCATCTAGCGAAAATGAGAGATAATGGTATTTTACAGTCTGAGAAAAAAGGAAAACAAGTATTCTATTCCATCAAAAATCTCTCAATGTTGAAGCTGCTTGATTGTTTAGACCAATGTGATTTAACTTAGTTTTTTTTATTCTTCATTTGAATATTTTAACAATTGTTGAAAATATAAAATATAGTTTAATCCTAGTAGATGTCAGAACAAAAAAAGAATTCGCAGAAGGAAGTGTAAAAGGGGCAATCAACATACCATTAGATCAAATTAAAAGAAGAACTGAAAGATGAAAAAGCCATGGTTGTTTTTTTTCGAAGAGGAAACAGAAGTTCAAAAACTTTATCATTCCTAAAAGAACAGGGGTTTAAGCATGTGATCAATGGAGGGGGATGGCATAATGTCAAAAAAGTCAAGGAAGAAAGTGATAAACAGTAAATAAGTCTGATATGAAATATTACCAACTTGCAATCTTAGGATTATTCTGCTTTTTGAGTTCTTGTTCTTCTGATCAGGATCAGATAGTTTTTTCAAACAAAAAATCAGACATTAAGGCCTATAATCTTATTGAACCTAAGTTGGCAAATAATTTACTCACTAAGTATCCTGATAAGTATATTCCCATTCAGGTTTCAAAAGTTAAACCTTTTCTTAAAGAACATATTTTGGGTGCAAAAAATATTTGGAGGCCTGATTATGATTCAGGAAATAATGAGCCATTTGGAGGACTTATCCCTTCTCAGAATAAAGTAGAAAAATTACTCCAAAGTTTTGGTTTTATAGAAGGTTGTTCTTTATTACTTTATGATTTAAAAGCTAATGTTGATGCTTTTAGATTTGCTTGGGTTTTAAATTTATACGGCTTCGATGATTTTAAAATCATTAATGGTGGCTTAAAATATTGGAAGTTAAATGGTTTCGAAGTATCGAATAATATAAGTTCAACCGCTAAAAAATCAGATTACCAATTGAGTGAAAATTTTGATAAATCAATGATTGCAGAATTTGATGAGGTGCTAGAAGCGATACAAGACTCCAATACTATTTTAATTGACACCCGAGAATCTTATGAATATGAGGGAATGCCATTTATTTTTAAAGACACAGTTTTATCTTATAAAAAAGGAGCATTCAATAGAGGCAGTATTCCTTCATCTATTCATTTTAACTGGTCAACGTTGGCAGATTTAAGCGGAGATCATCGAATAAAATCTGAAAAAGATTTAAGATATGACCTGGACCGAAAAGGTATTGCTTCTGATAAAAATATAATACTCTATTGTCATAGTGGCTCCAGAACTTCACACACCTATTACGTACTAAAACATGTGCTAGGTTATGAAAATGTAAAAAATTATGACGGCTCCTGGATTGAATGGAGTTATAAGCATTCTATTGATTCATCTGTCCCACTCTTACAAATTTGTCCAGAAGATCAATTCGAAAAAATTAAAAATTCATTAACAAAAGGACTAAATAAAAATGAATAAGTACTTAGATATTTTCATTAATAGTTATACAGGGTATGCCGCATATTTATGGCAAGAGATAACTAATCCAGCCCTAAAAAGCTATTTTTATTGGCTTATTGCCGTTTCCCTATTTTTCTTTATTTTGGAAGTTATCATTCCTTGGAGAAAGAAACAACCTATCTTTAGAAAAGATTTTTGGTTGGATGTATTTTATATGTTTTTTAATTTTTTCATTTTCTCTCTCATCATTTATAATGCTGCTTCGGATGTTATTGTCAACTTGTTCAATGATGGAATCAAGGCATTGACTGGTGGCTTTGATCTTGGAAAATCAAATGTAATGAGGACTTGGCCATTATGGGCAATACTTTTGGTTGGTTTTTTTGTGAGAGATTTTGTACAGTGGTGGATACATCGATTACTGCACAAGTCAGATTGGTTATGGCAATTTCATCAAGTTCACCATTCTGTTGAAGAAATGGGTTTTGCTGCTCACTTAAGATATCATTGGATGGAAAATATTGTTTATCGAACGCTTGAATATATTCCTTTAGCATTGATTGGAATTGGACTTCATGATTTCTTTATTATACATATTTTTACCTTAGTTTGGGGACATTATAATCATTCTAATATTTCTATTAATCATAGATTTACAGGAGGTATTCTTGCCTTAATTTTAGGGCTGGTAATAAGTCAGAACCTTTTGGACTTTCAATTTTTAATAGCTCCTTCCTTGACCTCAACTATAATAATAATGGGGGTAGCTGCTTTTATTGGAATAGTAATACTAGGCCCTTTTATGAAATATATATTTAATAGTCCAGAAATGCATATTTGGCACCATTCCTATGAACTTCCAAAAGAAAGAAGATATGGGATAAACTTTGCTATTACTTTATCGATTTGGGATTATATCTTTGGGACAGCTTATATCCCACATAATGGAAAAAATATAAAATTAGGATTCCCAGGTGTAGAAGATTTTCCTGATTCATTCCACAAGCAATCTACTTTAGGATTTAATAAGAAAACAAAAAACACCTCTAATCACCCTAGAATAAACACGAGTAATAATGAAGAAAAATCGTAGAAAATTTATTAAACAATCCGTACTTGCATCTTTTGCGACTACTTTAGGGATCAATATAGTTTTTGGGAAAAATATACCGGTAGGTTTAGAGTTACTTGGGTTTAATGCTTCAGATAATAAAGAATTCCCAGGGAAGAGTGATTTATTAACGGTGTTGAATGATCGTCCGATAAATATTGAAACTCCAGCTCATTTATTAAACGATAGACTAACTCCTAATAATTTGTTTTTTGTCCGAAATAATGGTTTGCCTCCTCTCAATGTCGATATAAACAATTGGAAATTAACCATCACTGGCGAATCAGCTGCCCAATCTAAATCTTATACACTCAAAGAATTGAAATCCAAATTTGAAAATGTTAGTTATAATATAACATTAGAATGTGGTGGAAATGGAAGGAGTGAGTTTAATCCTCCTGCAAAAGGAAATCAATGGACCACCGGAGCGGTTGGATGTGCTAAGTGGACCGGAGTAAGATTAAAAGATGTTTTGAAGGATGTCGGTGTAAAATCTAATGCAGTATACATTGGGTATTATGGTGCAGATAGTCATTTGTCGGGATCACCAGATAAAGATGCTATCTCTCGAGGAGTTCCGATTGCTAAAGCAAATGAAGACGAAAGTATGATCGCTTGGGCGATGAATGATAAAGATATTCCTTTATTAAATGGTCATCCTTTACGATTAGTTTTTGGTGGATATCCTGCTTCTTGCTCTGGAAAGTGGCTCGATAAAATTGTTATAAGAGATAGAGTTCATGATGGACAAAAAATGACCGGAACCGCCTATAGAACACCATGCGATCCAGTACCAGCAGGGGCAAAAGTTAAAGATGAGGATATGTGTATCATTGAGAAGATGCCTACCAAATCATTAATCACCTTTCCTGAAACAGGTGCAATAATTAAGGAAAATCAATCTCTTCCAATTGCTGGCCATGCTTGGACTTCCAGTAAGGAAATAACCAAAGTCGAATATTCAATTGATTTTGGAATGAATTGGACGCCCTGCGAAGTTTCAAAAAGCGATAATAAATATGCTTGGCAAGATTTTAATGCTAAAATTAAATTTCCCAAAAAAGGTTATTACGAAGTATGGGCCAAGGCAACGGATGATAAAGGCCATACTCAACCAATGCTTTTACCTGGCTGGAACCCCAAAGGTTATTTAAATAATGCTTGTCATCGTATAGCAATAAAAGTACAGTAAATGAATCATCAAAACTATGATACAAAAGGTTTATGGAGAATATTCTTTCTATTAATTAATAGTATCCTTATCGTAATAATTGTGGCCTTTATGTATCTCTTATTTGAAAATCAAATTACGGACTATCTGGACAAACCTACTTATTCAAAGGAACAGCTAAAAGAATTCAGAAAGCAAAGAGAAATTTATTTGAGAGAAGAACGGGAAAACAATTGGGATTTAGTAGAAAAAGGTATTCACGTAAAAACAGGATTAAAAGCAGACAAAAATCTTCAGCTAATTATTGGTACATGCACCTCCTGTCATTCCGCAAAATTGATTACTCAGAATAGAGCAACTAGACAAGGATGGAAAAACATGATTGTCTGGATGCAAGAAACTCAAGGACTAAATGACTTAGGTAAAAATGAGCCCATTGTTTTGGATTATTTAGCTAAGCACTATGCTCCTAAAGAGGAAGGTCGCAGAGCAAATATAGATGTTGAAGCGATTAAGTGGTATGTTCTGAATTTGGAAAATGATAATTAATTAACAAGAATCATAATAATTAATTTGGGCAGATGGCGACAGTTATCTGCTTTTTTTATTGAACCGATAAGTTTAAAGTATTGAACTCTTTGGATTAGAGGTAGATAATACAAAATAATAATATTACAAAAACAAACTACTCCCTTTACTTTTCATTTAATACTTTGTTTTTTGGTCTAGAGGACTCTTGTTTTTACTAAAAAAGAGTGTTGGTTGCACTACATCAGTGATAGTAGGATCAAAGGCAAGCAGTAAAATTAAATTGCCTTGTCTTAAAACTGCTTAAATAATTATAGTTTCGAAAGGATTGAAATCAACTATTTTAAATCAAAAAACAGCGTAGGGTACAACATCTAAAGTTAAGGCACTGCAAGGAGGTACAAAAGCAGAAAAAAATCAAAATGTTGCACCATAGTTGTACCCATTGTAATAAAAAAGGCCATAACAAATTGCAAAACAATTCATTACGACCGTTTTTTGTACCCGAGGCGGTGATATGTAAACCTTTTGGTGATGCACTAAAATGTCGTTAAGTAATGATTGTCAGAATGTTAAGTATTTTGTAATTGTATATGAACGCAAAATAATGTAAAAACATCACCAAAAAGTTGTACCTTTTGTTGTACCCTTCCTATCAATTTAGTATCTTTGATTGCGATTAAAAACAAACAAAAATACTCCTGTGGCTACCCTAAAACTAGTGCTAAGAAAACAAAAAATTAACAAATCCGGTACCAGTCCAATTTATATCCGTATCACCAAAAAGAGGAAAGTCAAGTTTATTTCTTTAAACATACGGTTAGATCCCAAATATTGGGATGAAAAGCAGCAGCGCGTTAGAAGAACTCAAAAAAACTTAATCCTCCATCATTTCCTGCCCCATTATTAAATAAACAATCAGTAGTCCCGTAAGTCCAATTTGTATGGTGGGAAGGCTGGTTTTATCTTGCGCATGGATCGACATAGAAAAGAAAAAGAGGATGGATAAAAGGAGGTAGATAGATTTCATATTTTTACAAAGTCAAGAATATTTTATTATGCGAATCAGGAGTTGAAATCTATCATCTGGGGTTAACTATTATGCCCCGCCTGTCCGGCCCCGGCAGGGATGATAATAATTTAGGCTGTAAATTTATTTTTAACCCCTGATTCGCATAAGCATTGATTTATTTTCTTAACATGACAAAGTTTTTTAAGAAAATGGTGTAATAGTAGACTTTTATTTTACGACAACAAATTTAGCAACGCTTTTTCTCTCTTCATCCTCCAATTGGATGTAATAACTTCCAGCGGAGAACCCAACAAGATCCACGGTAATCGTATGTGGCCCCGCTTCCGTAAGAGTGGTTTGCTCACTTAAAAGTTTGCCATATAAATCATACACTTTTGTGGTAACAAAATCATTTTTCGGTAAATTGAAATCTACTTTTAAAATACTTGGGGTTGTGGGATTTGGATAAACGACAAATTCAAAATTAAACTCGGAGGCTGAACCACTACCAATCGAAGAAGAGAATCCGTCGTTCAGATACAGCTTTTCATCGGGATCGGGATCGGGATCGGTTCCATTATCAAGCCACCTCGAGATAAGGACATCCTGATCAGAATCACCGTCCACGTCCGCAAAGGCAATGATACCATGAAAATTGCCAAAAGGCGTTCCCGTTATTTCGGAAAAATTACCCTGCCCGTCGTTCCTGTAAAGCTTTGCAACGCACCTAAATGATCCCGTCAACCCTGAGATAAAGACATCGAGGTCGGTATCACCGTCCACATCCGCAAAAGCGATCGAACCTCCAGTTCCAGAAACTCGAGGAAAAGGAGTGTCCAGCATTTCGGAAAAATTGCCTAACCCGTCATTTATATAAAGTTTCGTAGTATACTCGTCCTGGGAAGGTTGCCCCGTGATGAGCACATCTGGATCATTATCGCCGTCCACATCCGCAAAGTCAATCGAACTATATGAGAGTTCGTCGAAAGGGGGGGGCGGCATTTCGGAAAAATTGCCTAACCCGTCATTTATATAAAGCTTCATAGTATGCTCGTCCCAGGAAGTACTCCCAGAGATGAGCATATCGGGGTCATTATCGCCGTCTACATCCGCAAAGGCAATTGAATTTCCCCCAACGCCGTCGAAAGGTGTTTCCAGCATTTCGGAAAAATTGCCTAACCCGTCGTTGAGATATAATTTTGAAATTCCTTCATATGGAATTTCTCCTGATGGACTGGTCCACCCCGTGATGAACACATCTGGATCGTTATCGCCGTCTACATCCGTAAAGGCGACCGAACCATTCCTGACACCCTCAAAAGGCGTTCCTGATACTTCAGAGAAATTGCCTGACCCGTCGTTGAGATATAATTTCGAAATTATTTCAAATGGAATTTCTCCTAATGGACTGGTCTGCCCCGTGATGAGCACATCGGGGTCGTTATCGCCGTCCACATCCGCAAAGGCAATCGAACTATAGTAGACTCCGTCGAAAGGTATTTCCAGTACCTTGGTAAAATTTCCCAATCCGTCATTGGTATAAAGGTAAGAAAAAAACTCGCCCTCAATATTTCCTGTCGTCCCAGTGACGAGCACATCTTGATCGTTATCACCATCTATATCCGAAAAAGCAATAGAACCATACCCAAATAGAAAACCCTCACGTTCAGCAGGAAAGGGTGCTTCCCTAAAAGTTTGCGCGCAAAGAATTTGGGTTAGGAAAAGCGGTAGAAAAAGTAGGATTAGTTTTAGTTGTTGTCTTAGTTTCATTTTAATTTATTTTTATGGAGAATTTTTTTTCGATCTGACCAGTAGTTTTATCTTTAAGAAGTTTTTAAAAAAAAGTAATACCTTATTAGAAAGACCTTGTTTTTCCCAAAAAGGTTGGGTCAAATCATATAAAAATGAAATTTATTAAAACAACTTCTTTAGTTCATTTATTATTGAACTCTTTGGATTAGAGATATATAACACAAAGTAATAATAATATTACAAAAACATAGTATGCGCTTTACTCTTTATATAACACATTGTTTTTTAAGTGTTGTTCTTCATAATATGAGAAGTATTT
>CAZYAC010000105.1:0-13941 GCA_964645475.1 uncultured Saprospiraceae bacterium
TTTCATAAATCAAATTTAAGGTTTTTAAACTTGACACACTTTTTTACACACTCCCAAATTGTCTGCTTTACCCTTAAGCGGCGATAAATATTTTTATGCCATTTATTATCCGTACTCTATTACTACTTGTTCTTCCGCTGTACTTTTTGCCCTTTCCTTCCTCATTAATCCTATTAAAATAGACTCCGAAGTCCTTCTTTTACGCGTAAAACTGGATGTAACTGATACAATAGCCATTTGTTTAATTCCTCTTTTCTCTCCTCTGGCTAGCCTTTCTTTTGGGTTGCCTCTTATCTCAAAGCAGGTTTTATTTTGGAACTCCCTTGCTGTCAAAACCCGCCATAAAATATTCTCCCTCCTCCTCTTGCTCAAAGCTATTCTGTTCATAGAATTCCTCCACATATCTGCCTATTCGATCCGTATTCTTTTCCGAAGATTTACCACTTAATCCTAAATCCAACAGCTCATTCATTATCCGTACGCTCTCTCGAAAATCAGTCTCTGATGAATATAATATGAGTCAACCATCTTTTGGATATTATAGGACCAATAATTTCCTATTGGTAACTTTAGATATTCGTCTAATTTATGAAATTGACCTAATTCTTTACTCAATATTTGCAAGGTCCAACCCCAGTGCTTTTGTAGTCCTTATCCTTTCCTTCATAACATGCTACACTTCCTAACTTTTGCATAATCATCTCTCAAACTTAATAGTTTTCTTAATTCTTATTTGATTTCTACTTCTAGTTTATTTTTCCATACCTTACAACGGGTGTTTAGAGTCTCTGTTAATTTTGTTTTGCAACTCTAGTTTACAATTTTCTTTAAACTCCCACTTTTTTCGCCTCACCCAATTTGTCACGTACTCAAAAGAGGGCTATTAAAACAGAAGAGGAATACCAAAATTAATTGGCTTCCCCTACTATTAAATCATATAAAATTTAACTATGAAGAATACTTTTTCTCCTACTATTAATTTTTAATGATCTTAAAATTACTTTCAAAGTTGTTATTGAAACACTTAACCATATACAAGCCTGGAGCATGCTTAGTGAACGGAAGCTCCGTCTTCCAATCACTTCCTACTTGATCTAGTATATAAGCATCTAGCAATCGACCTAAATTGTCGTAGACTTCGATTTTCACATCATCAGACGAATTAAAATTTTCACCAAACTCGATCACCAAAAGATCAGAGACAGGATTTGGAAATACAGAAATACTATTAGAAGCGAGCAGGTCTGTAGTGTTTACGATCTCACCACTAGTACAAAAATTCGCTTCCGCTTCGCTCCCAAAATCTCCATCGTTGAAAACAAGGATTTCTCCATTTGAATCCAATAACGAAAAACTACCTTCTCCAAAACTACAACAGATGCCATCTCCATAAGAATCATAGAATTTTAAGGTGTAACAAGTCCCAGAAACTAAACAAATCTCATCACTAATGATACTACCTCCACTGAATGTATTATATTCTCCAGAAGCTACTAATTGATTTGTTGATTGATTAAATATTTCCCAACTGTTTTCTCCAGGAAGTTGATCTGAGTTTAAAACAAGGGTTAAATTTTCAGTGTTATTCGCTAAATCAATCAGAACCGATACTTCGTTATTATTACTAATCGCATCTTGTTGTCCATTCACAGTTAATAACCTTAGGATAATTTCATTATCTTCTAAAACAAGATTTTCATCGACTAATATGGTCAGAATGTCATTGGACAAATAAGGAATAGAACCATTATAATCAACCGTTTCTACTATCTGTCCATTTACTTGTACCTCTATTCTTGCATTCTCAAAAGTAGTTCCCCCCAAGTTAGTGATGCTTGCTTGTAGTGATATGCTATTACCGCACTGCGTATCTATACTTACTAATTGCATACTTCCTTCCAAAATGTGAAGTTTGGTCAATACTTTATCCAAGGTATCATTTTTACTATAGCCATCATTAGGATGAGAAACAATTACCGAGAGATTATAATCTCCAATCATGGAAAAATCTTGAGGAACAGAAAATTGATATTCTTTGTCTGTGAATCTCATTAAAGTATCCGTTATAGAAAGCGTCTCTTTTATATCACCATCTACCGTAAGAGAGAGATCAAAATTATCCATGTCCTTTAACCCACTATTTGCAATTCTCACAGATACAAGTTCATCCGTTCCTAAGGTGTCGGAATTTTGGGGATTAACAATTTCCGATACCTCTAGGTCATTGGCAGCCTTAATATTTGCCCAAAACGAAACCCATGGTCTTGCTTGTTTGATGATTAATTGGTCATCAACCGTTACCTTATATTCTATATCCATACCAAAGCCCTCCGCTCCTACTACATCATACAATATCTCAAACTCATCATGAATGACTTGCAAGTAATCTCGCATTTGATTTAGATATTGTTCCCCCATAACCAGTTCACCAGTATTCACTAAGTTGGATTCTCTTAAGACAGAGTAGCCTAAACTAGGGTCTTGATATAATAATAGTTCTTCAGGAATTGAATTCGCATCAGGATTAGTGATCAGTGATTCTCCTACTTGCGTATTCAGGTAAAAAGTATTGCTTGTATTATAGATCGGATCAATACTTACTCCTACCCCATTTGATTTTTCGTCTTCAAAATTAGGGTGACATAAAAGCCCCATAGCTGCGATATAATGATCTACTCTATAGAAATCTCGCTCTTCATACGCTCTAAAATTCCACATACTAGCATAAACTTGCTTGACTGATTTTTGAATATGCCCCTCATCTAAGTGTTGTGTTTTTGAGGTATATAATCCAGCTCCGCTAAATCCTGGTAAGTCTTCATTATTCGTACTCGATCTAACTCGTACAGCCGTACCGGCCGGGAAGGCATCATGCATGGCTTGTAATTCATCCAACATCCATTGAGGCATGGGAGCATCTTTAATATCTCTTCTAAAATCCTTGAGTCTTTCAATCCGGATTTCTAAATCATTTATAAATTCTGTATCGGATATCATGTCTTCTACGTCTTCATAAAAATTATTAAATTTCATAAATTCATCATAGAAGTAAAAAGGTATCCCAAATCCATTGGGGATAGTTCCTTCTGGAAATCCAAACTTTCTCATGGTTGCTACATTGGAACACTTTGCACCAAATGAAGTCGACATTCCAAATTCGATGGAATCCAATGGTAATATTTCTGTAAAACTCAAATTACGTTCAGGTATTTGCGATTCTGTCGGTCTCAAGTTTTCGAACCAAGCATTTACTTCATCCAAGGTGGCTGCTCGAATGATATACTTATCGTTCTCTACTTTATAATAGATATAATCATTTAATAAATTGACGATGGAATCAATTCCAAGAGGATTATTGATATAAGCATTAGGTACATTATCTTGGATCGCCCTGAGGTTGACGTGTGACAAAGGAGTTTGAACAACAGAGGTTATGATTCCACCTACTCTAGGCAAAGAATTAGGAAGCGCATCATACAAAACAATATCTCTCGATCCAGGATTTTCATTTAAGGTCATGTGTCTAAAATATCCAAAGCCCTCTGCTTGATGGAAAGGGATGAAATCTATATCGTTAAACACTTCAGATTCTAGCCTAACGGGAATTCTAGACCCTATATAATCATCCTTATATAGATTATTAAAATCACTTTCAGAAGCACCTCCTATAAAGTGTTGTAAATTATTCTTCAAAAAAGGCATATTAGCCGCTAATAACTCAAAGGTCCGCTGGGTAGATTCAAAAGTTTCTGCATCTCCAAAAGAAAAATTAAAAGAGTAACTACCGACAACTCCATTAGGAAGTATTTCATTAGGATTAAAAACGATCTCTCCAGATCCGTCATCTCCACCATTTCCAAATTGACCAATAGCACTAAAAAATTCTCCATGAATAAAATGCGTATTACTATTGATAAAATATACCTTAGGTTCATCCGTATCCTTATCAAGGATGCCGAACTTCACAAATTGTTGACCATTTAAAAATGGAGCCCAAGGAACATCCTCGACAACGGCTAAACTAGCAAACGTGGCAGCATCATCTATCGAGGTAGTACCATCCACAAATGAAATAGCCTCTGCAAAATTTAAGGGTGCATCCGTTGGCATATTATTAAACTCAGTAAGGTCATCTATACCATCTCCATCCACATCATCAGGGCTCGCTATAGAATGCTCCGTGATGGTATATTTGTCAATTGGATACGCCCCTAAAGGTTCGGAAATATTCATAGTCCCATCAACGCCCATCGTCATCGATGTTATGTCTTCATAATTAGGTCCATGCTCCGCGGTCAGAATATAATATTTATCAGCCGAAGCCTGAATCTCCAATTGGACTTGTCCCCAAATATTAGTAGAATAATTATCTATAGTTACATTTTGTGCAAAACAAAACATACCCGTAAAAAGAAACAATAGTAACGTAAAAATTTTCATATTAATTATTTTAGTAATGAACATTTAGTTGGAATACCTGCTTATAAAGCTAGCGATCATTCTTGAAAAAAATTCCTTCTCTAGCCTTACTTTCACTATCCAAAAAAAAAGGAAAGGTTGCCTTACTAGAAAATTCTTATTAAGAATTCTACCATTAAACGACAGTATTAAAAGAAAGAAAAATTGATAGCTAGCGTACAAAAAGAGAAAATAGATACAAGTCGATGAAAATATTTCCCTAAACTTACCACTGAATTTAGAAGAAGGATAGCTCATTATGAGTGATAGAAACGATTTTTAAATGAAATTAAATCAGTAGAATTTTGTAAAAATTCGGGACCATACCACTAAGTGTGTCATTTTGCCGCCCGCGCCTTGTGTTCCTAAAGGAAAGCCAGCGCGCTGACACATCTTAACTGAACAGTCTCAAAAAATCTATCCACAGAGGCAACCTTTCCTCCTTTTGAGGATACTTATCATAACAGAACATTCATATTTAAACTTTCGAAAAAAAAACATGAACTTAGAATACACGAACTTTAAAAATAAAGGTCAATTTGTTTTAACAAATTTTAGTTGTAAGTCATCACTGGAATTATTGGACCAAAAAGGATTGTATAAAATAGTATGGTGTAGAAAGCATGAGATGAACCTAGAGGTCGATGGATTTGAAGTTAACCTTAAAAAAGATCAAATTATTTTTTGTACCCCATTAAATATAATAGACCTTAACCGATCATCTGAAGGGATTATTTCTTTTGTATTCAATAAAGAGTTTTTTTGTATTAAGGCACATGATGACCAAGTATCATGCAATGGTCTCTTATTTTTTGGATCTTCACAACCCCAGATTATCTCGCTCAAAGAAAAAGACAAAAAAATATTCAATATAATTTTCGAACTCTTTGAGGAAGAGTTTTCGGTCAAGGATCAAATTCAAGGAGAGATGCTCCGAACTTTATTGAAAAGAATACTCATCCGTTCCACCAAAATAATTAAGGAAGGAATACCTGAGCCGGACCTGCCGAATGCGCACGTGGACATAATTCGGAAATACAATATACTGGTTGAAGAACATTTTCATGAATGGCACCAAGTCAAAGATTATGCAGATCTATTATTTAAATCACCCAGTACTCTTTCTAATCTATTAAAAAGATTTGGTGAAAAGTCTCCACTAACTATTATCAATAAACGTATTTTTTTGGAAGCAAAACGACTCTTGTTATTCTCTGATAAAAACTATGAAGAGATTGCCAGTAGTTTAGGTTATAAAAATAAGGGCCATTTTCTAAATTTTTTAAAAACGATGAAGGACTAAATTTGCCCCCAAGAGCAACCCTCTTTTCCTGTCTTGAATTCTCGAAGTAACACAATGAGTCAATGATCTTTTTAGAAAGAGAAATCTCTTTATCCGATGATAAGGGAATAGGAAAAATAACTTCCTAAAATTTGGGTACCTTATTTATTTCCTACTCCCTAAAACGGGCAGTTATTTATTCCCTCGCCTCAAACTAAATCAATCCAACGTCGGTTTTTACTTCTAAAAGTCCAGGGCCATTATATTTGATCAATTGTTCCATGGCCCTCATCAAGTCCTTCCGATCAGTAACTTGGATTCCAAAGATTCCACAACTCTTCGCATATGCTGCAAAGTCAGGATTGACTAATTTAGTTGCCCAAACATCAAATTCTCCGGCACGTTGTTCTTTCGAAATTTTACCTAATTCATTATTATTTAAAACAATCATCTTGACCGGCATTTTGTATTTTGCTAAGGTAGTAATTTCTGCTAGATATTGACAAAATCCACCATCGCCTGCTACTGCAATAATTGGTCGTTGATCATCTACGGCGGCCCAGGCGCCTATGGCAGCAGGAAGTGCAAATCCAATAGAGCCCAAATATCCAGACATCAGAAAACTTTGATTTCGAGATTCGAAATACCTACCAAAGGAATAGGCGTTATTTCCTACATCTACACACATGACTGCGTTTTCGGGAGCATATTTATTTAAAGCATCGAATACTGCAATAGAAGAAATTCCTTTTCCACGATCTTCTGTAAGTCGTTTTTCTTTCTCTTTTTTCCAGATATCCCATCGAGTCAGAACTTCTGTTCTTCGATCTATTTTATTATCAAGCGTAGAAATTTGTTCATTTAGCATTTCGATAGTCACCGAGATTTCACCCCAAACAGCAGCGTCTACTTCATGAAATTTGCTTAAAGCCATTGGATCAAAATCAATTTGTATAGTTGGAATTTTAGGAGTGATTCCAGTATGTTTTGAAAAGGATGCACCAATAACTAAAAGAACATCTGCCTCATTCATAAACCAAGAAGCGACAGGTGTTCCGCTTCGACCCAGCACACCACAGCCAAGCGGATGATTATCTGCAATTTGACCTTTTGCTTTAAAGGTGGTCATAACTGGACAATTGAGTTTTTCGGCAAAGGCGATTACCTTATCCATATGGAATCTAGCTCCATGTCCTACTATAATGATTGGCCGTTTTGCGTTATCTAAAATATTTAGCGCTTTATCAAACGACGCTTTTGGAGGCATAATAGTAAAAGGAGTAATTCTGTTTTCAGGTGTTTTTGCTTTTATGTTTTCTTTAGCAGGCATCGTCTGAACCTCATCAGGGAAAGTTAGATGAGCAACATCTCTTTTTATGATAGCGTGCTTGATGGCCAATAACATCAATTCGCTATATTGGCTATTATATTGTACTCTATGATTGAAATCGGCAACAGAAGTGAATGCTTTTACTAAGTCCAATTCTTGAAAATTACCTGTTCCAACCACTTGAGTAGCAACCTGTCCTGTTAAGGTTAAGATTGGTGCTCGATCTACTTTAGCATCCCATAAACCTGTAAACATATTGGTCGCTCCGGGTCCTGCGATTGCAAAACATGCAGCAGGCTTCCCTGTTAGTTTTCCATAAGCGGAAGCAGCAAAAGAGGCCGCACCTTCATGGCGAATACCAATAAATTTTAGTTTTCCTTTTTTCTCTTGCCTTCTTAAAGCATCGGCTAATCCGAGGTTGGAATGACCAACCATCCCAAATACGCGATTTACTCCACAATTGACCATGGTCTCTGCCATGATATCAGTAAGAGTAGTTTCATGTGCTGGTTCTTCTTTGAGTCCTACATAAACCGTATTACCCTCCACTTTAGTAGGATAAGCCTCCACTCCATCATCAAAGCCTGGAGCTAATCCAGAACAAGGATGAAAATCCCAGCCATGCCAAGGGCAACGAAGCAATCCATTTTCAATGGATCCTTCTCCTAGCGGACCACCTTGATGAGGGCATTTATTATTAAGCGCACATATTTTGCCCTCAAAATTAGCCAAACAAATTCCAGTATGGCCAGCCGTAACCGTCATCACCCTATTGTCTAATAATTCATTTTTATTTTCTAAGACCTTATACCAAATTCGTTTTTCATCTTTCATCTTTTTACTAATTTTTCAATAGTTAATCCTTGAACAATAATAGAAAAAATCACTATAACATAGGTGACCAATAACAGGGCATCTCTGATTTCGTTTTGAGGTAAGCTCAATACAAGCGCGATAGAAATACCACCTCGTAAGCCTGCCCAAGTTAATATTTTTAAATTTTTAGAATTAGCACGATGTTCTTTTTTCAATAAAAAATTACTAAAAAAGAGAGAAGTATATCTCGAAAAAAGTACAATAAAAATCGAGATGACCCCTAAAATCAAATAGTTTAGTTGATAATTTAATCCGATTATTTCAAGTCCTATAAGTACAAAAAGAATAGAATTTAAGATTTCGTCAATCACTTTCCAAAATAAAGTAAGATAATTTTTCTGAACCGAACAAGCTGGTTCATGATGGAGGCCGTTACCTATGATAAGCCCAGCAACGACCATGGCTAATGCTCCTGAAACATGGAGTATAGACGCAAGGCTGTATCCTCCCATTACAATAGCAAGAGAAACATGAATTGCAATTACTGGTTCATTTTGAAGACTTAAGAATAAACGATTGCCAAGATATCCAAGTAGGTATCCAAGAAACAATCCACCGCCAACTTCTTTTAAAAATTCCTGCGCAATATGTCCAAAATGGAGATCCGTTCCCATCATGGTACCAATAGTCATCAAAGTTAAAAAAACGACAATACCGACACCATCATTAAACAATGATTCTCCAACAATTTTGATTTCTATTTCTTTTGAAATACCTGCTTTTTCTAGAAGCGCCAAAACGGCGATGGGGTCCGTTGGCGAAATTAATGCGCCAAAAATTAAACAAAAGGTATAATTTATTTCTACTTCGATCAATCCAGCTACATAATAAAAAATAGTTCCTACTAAGAATGTTGACATCAAAACACCTAAGGTAGCATATAAGAATATAGGCATTTTTCCCTTAATAAGCTGTTCAATATTTATATGAATAGATCCAGCAAAGAGGAGAAACCCTAAAAGAAATTCAAAGAGGATGGTTCGAAAATCAATCTCGGTAACAATTCGGCAAATGGAAGCTACTTGTTCAGGAATTACCAAAGAGAGACCTGCAAATCCTAAAGAAGTAAGAATAGCTAAGATCATAACTCCAATAGTATCTGGAAGTTTCAACCATTTATTGTTCAACAACGTTAAGGTTGCCGCTAATGCAGTAACACCTATTAAAGTTTGAAACATTTATTTGAGAATTATTATAAAAGTTAAATTTATTGGTTTTGAATAATTTTCAATTCATCGATATTTATATAAAGAACATCCCAATTTGAGACCTGATTCGTTTTTCCAGAGATAGTAATTTGTTCTGCCACAAAAGGTAAGACCTGTTTGTTGATCGCTTGTCCAGATTGATCTAAAAGAAGGTAGTACTGATTTAAATTTTGTTTATTCTTAGTTTTTAAGACAGGAGGGATGCCTCCACTGATGCATCGGATAGCACAACTTTTATGAATTTTTCCTTCTCCTGGCTTCATAACACCGAAATAACATTTGGGGTCGATGATCTCTCCAGCGAGAGAAATGTCCTTAGTCATTAATTTAGCAAGCGGTTTTTTAGTCGGCATATTTAGCACTTCTTTCAGTGCTTTTTCGGCTGCTGTTAATTCCAATAGGGTTTTTCCATCGCCATAAATCAGCGTTCCTTCAAGTGTTATTTTTTTACCATTTAGACTGCCTTTATCTTTTTCGATATTTTTGATTATTCCTTTAGCACCAAATTTTCCGTACCCTACTAATATAATGTCATGAGACAAAGAATCAGCCAACATGCCTTTATCTGCGATCAAGATCGGTATTGGGTTTTCATAATAGGTACCGGTGATGGAGGTAGTTTTTCCAAATTCAAATTTAAAATTATTAAAAGGCTTTTGGAAGAAAACCACTGCGAATACCAAGATAGGAATCAAAATAAAAAGGAGTATCAATATTTTTTTTAAGAAGCTAGCATTTTCTGGGGGGACTTCTTCTTTCCATCCGATATAAAAATCTTTTTCTTCCCTCATTATTATTTAATTTTGGCAGGTTCGACAAAAGTTCCTTCTTCTTTTGGAGTCGGATTTACCCAGATAATATCTTTTATGGTTTTTACTTCAAAGGTTTTAACCTTCTCTGTAAATGGCGGAGGCGATTGACCATTTTCTGGTAAATACTGATAACCATGCCAAGGGCAGGTGATACAACCATCTACAATTTTTCCTTCACCAAGCGGCCCCATTTGATGCTTACATACATTGTGTACCGCGGATAATTTTCCATCATATTTAAAAATCGCAATATTTTCTCCATCTATAAAAACCGACTTAGCACAGTTTTCTTCTAGTTCATCAATGGAGCAAACCTCATAAAATCCACTTTCTTGTAGCTTATTTTTATCTGCATTTAATCGTCTTCTTTCTATAAATCCAGCATAAATATGCAAGGTTGTTATCGTCAAAAAACCAAGGATTAAAAGCATCCAATATCCAGGATGATCTTCATATTGTAGTGATCCCAAAGCTACATGAAGAATGATCATTCCATAAGCCAAATATACACTCATGTGTAAAGCTTTCCATGTTCGGGGGCTTAGATTTTTCAACCAAAAATCATGGCTCGTAGCAGCCATAAGAAATAAAATAATAATCGAGAAAAAACCTAAGATTTGAAAAGGAAACTCACTAATAGAATTATATTTCAAATTAGAGGTAAAGATACTTACGATAGGATTGGTGTCTCCTAATACGTGAAATTGGATGATGCAAAATACACTGTGAATAAGTGCAATTGAAAACATAGACACTCCTAGATGTCGACGATTATAGAGTATTGGTAAAAACCGATTATCCATTCTGCATAGCGGACCAATTGCTAAAATTATATGAAGCAAAACAATTGCCGTCAATGCAGTTGCTCGAATAATTAAAGTCTCTACCGTTATTTCAGGATGGAAAATTAATTGAAAAACAGCAAAAGAAACCAAGAGCAAAAAAATACCTGTCCATAGGATTTTGTCATATTTCTTTTTTTGCTTGTTCCAAAGAACAGCTGCATATTCTACACTCATAATATAATCAGGGTTAGGAGGATGGAAACTATTATTCCAGTCAGTATCCAAATATGGTGATGTTTAATTCGCAATGATGGTTTCATGTTTGATTAGTGTTTAAGCACGTGATCGTTTCATCCATTTTATCAAAAATAAAATCCAGAAAACACAAATTCCTGGAAAAAGGAGTATTTTAAAAAACACCCCACTACCCTTTGTATCTGGATCAACGTTAGTGATCCCTTTCCAAAGAAATAAAATAGAAAACAAGACTCCAATTAATAAATAAATACCAATAAATAACAAGAGCGTTGAAATAAAAAATTCCATGAGCTTAAAATTTTAGGAATTAAAAAAATTCATCTTTGATTCCTCTTTCCTAACCGATACCTGCATAAGGAATACCTGTTAGTCGATGCATCTCATAATCTATCGTACTTAAATCGCTTAGATTAAATTTTGAGATATCGTCATAGCCACAAGATCTTGCAATCACTTTAACTAAATCATTACTCGCTGTAAAGAAATTATTAAGTTGTTGAGCAGATGCTTCAATGATTAATCGTTGTCTTAAGTCCTCTTTTTGAGTAGCAATTCCGACAGGGCAATTATTAGAACCACAAGCTCTCATGCCAAGGCAGCCAATTGCTTGCAAAGCGGAATTAGAAACCGCAATAGCATCGGCACCAAGCATCATTGCTTTGGCAAAATCTTCTGGGACTCTTAATCCTCCAGTAGCGATCAAGGTGACACCTTTCGCTCCTACTTTGTCCATATGTCTTCTCGCTCTGGCTAAAGCAGGAATCGTCGGAACATTAATATTATCTCTTAAAATTGTAGGAGCAGAACCTGTTCCACCACCTCGACCATCTAGTATGATATAATCGACCCCAACGGCTAAGGCAAAATCAAGATCCGCTTCTATATGACTGGCTGCTATTTTAAAACCAATAGGAATTCCTCCTGTTATTTCTCGTACCTCTTCAGCCACTTTTTTAAAATCTGTTATTGTAAATAAATCAGGAAAGGCAGCAGGAGAAATCGCTGGTTCACCAACTTTCAAACCACGAACGTTGGCAATCTCTGCCGTGACCTTATGGCCCGGCAAATGTCCTCCAGTCCCAGTTTTTGCACCTTGGCCTCCTTTAAAGTGGAATGCTTGGGCTTTAACAACCTTGTCCCAAGAAAATCCAAATTTTCCTGAGGCTAATTCATAAAAGTATCTAGAATTATTTTCTTGCTCTTCGGGAAGCATGCCTCCTTCTCCACTACAGATTCCAGTACCCGCACTTTCAGCTCCCATTGCCAAAGCAATTTTTGCTTCTCTTGATAAAGCACCAAAACTCATATCTGAAACAAACATCGGAATATCAAGGATCAACGGCTTTTTTGCATTCGCACCAATCGTTACTTTTGTGCTTACTTCTTCATGATCCAATAGAGGTCGTCTGGCTAATTGAGCTGGCAAAAATTGAATTTCTTCCCATCGAGGTAACGTATTTCTATCGACGCCCATCGAAGCCGAAGGACCATGGTGGCCATAATTTTTTAATCCATTTTGGGCAAGTTCTTTTATATAAGAAGTGTATGGCTCTGTGCTTTCTGGATGTGTATCTGCATATTGACCCAAATAATTGTCTCGATTAAATGGTTGAGGATTATCCTTCAAATATTGATTAATTTCATCTTCATCAACCCATACCCAATTGTCTTTGATAACTGCATAAAACTTATAAAGGACTTCTGAGTTATTATATTCACTAACTCCTGTATCATAACGATAATCCCAGTCATGTAACCCACAAATCAAGTTATCTCCTTTAATGTGACCATCAGAAAGTAATGCTCCTCGGTGCAGACAGCGTCCATAAAGAACAGATACTTGATCACCATATTTGATTAGAACAAGATCTAGCCCATTTACTTGTTGATGAGCTGGTATTTTCTCTTGCAATTCGGTGAAGGGACAAAGTTTAATTTCTCTCATACGAAGTCTGATTTTTTAATACTTGGCAAAAATAAGAATATTACAAAGAATATCATTTTTATTTTTTCTTTATAAAAGTGATTTGGTCGTATTTGATCATTTTTACCTTTTTTAAAACCGATAAGTCAAACTCAGCCCCCAAAGCAAAATAAATCCCTGCCCTACTTCTTCTCCATCCGTTTTAATATTAATTTCGGCACCAAAGGCGGCTGTCGGTGTAATCGCAAAATGATCATTGAGTGCCCAGCGATAACCGCCAATTGCGGTGGGTTGTAAAACGACGACATTGGTCACACCTTCTAATAGATCATTTGAGTCAGGTACCGGGTCTGTCCAGTCTACTTCATTAAACCATAGATCTGTTCGAATGCCTACAAACCAGTTTTTATGCGCTGGTTTGAAATAATATCGATAGCCCACCGAACCACCAAAACCGCCGCCGACTTCGGTGTTATGTACCCCAAAATCTTTATGATCTAAGCCATTATAACCAATTCTAAAATCTAATGCATGGTGGTTGGTTAGCCCTACTTCACCTCTTATGCCAGATAAGGATCCAGTTGGGTATTGTTGCACTTCGATGCCAATTTCAAAATACTTTCCATTTGCTTCTTGGCCAATAGCGGTATTTACCAGCGTAAAAAAAGTGAGGATCAAATATATATTTTTCATAAAATCTTACTTTCTAAAGGACTAAAATTTACACATAACTTAAATAGCCACAAAGACACCAATAAAACTAGCTTTTTCCTACAGAAAAAGTCTTTGTGTCTTTGTGGCAATTTCACCTTTTTTCTTGAATTTGCTCAAAGTTAAGCTTTATCGGCGCTATGTAATCTATAAAAAAATTAAGTTAATGTTAAATGTATTGTTCCCGACTCCAAGTTTAAGTTTATCGCCTTAGAATTTACTACCTTTGGTATTCAACTACTTCAATTAATATGAGTTTAATACAAGGTTCCGTAATGGTATTGAATAATGCTAAAT
>CAZYAC010000106.1:0-13910 GCA_964645475.1 uncultured Saprospiraceae bacterium
TATTGAATATTCTTAGTCTCATTTAAATTCTTTCGAACAACCCTAATTGGATATTCAACATTCAAATTTATTTACTCAACCCTTCATACAACCACTTTGCCAGCGCCTCACGATTGGAGGCTTTTAAGAATCTTTGTTGGTCATAGCTATTGCGAATATTACCCAATTCGATAAAAACGGAATTTGGTTTTACCTCCCGCAGCATATGCAAATCTCTTCCGGTAAGTGTACCATGATAATTTCCTTTTGAGCGGTACTTTTTATATTTTGCTTTAAAGGTCGTGTGTAATTTTTTAGCTAAATTTCGACCCTTTTTTGAACCAGGGAAGTAGTAAAAAAAGACGTCTGTTTTTTCCTTGGTACTACGAGAATCAATGTGTATACAAACTAAAGTCTGATCTTTAATTCCTTGTTTTTTATGACGTTCGTAAAGTGTATTGACGGCGTCGGATCGTTGATAGAGTCGGGTTTTTTGACTACGAGGAATTTTATAATTTCCCCAACAATATTCATCTACGTCTCCTTTTAAAATTTCACTATCTCTCAATCCGTCATCTGGATCACGCGTGATCATATAAGCAAGCGCACCATGAGACAAGAGGTGTCGCACTAACCTAAGCGCCACATCATACGCGTATTCATCTTCGTAAAGACTATATTTTCCACTTTTCCCAACTGCGCCACTATCGGGACCACCGTGGCCACTAACAATGTAAAATACTTTGCCTCGAAGTTTGTTATCAATCTGTGGAATGTAAGCATGCTTTTTTCCAAAAATTGGAAATTTTCGGTAGCCACTAACGCGAGCATCCGCTTCGAGTTTGTTCTCCGAAACTAAATTTGCCTCCTGTTCCACTTTTGCTATTCGCTCTTTTTTCGTTTTCTCACTTTCCTTAATCGCTTCTTTTTGGAGGTCGGTTAGCAGTTCATCGACGGTAGGCGTATTCGCAGGAATATCTGGTGGAGGAAGATTGACGGGTGGTTTGATAACCACCGGACTTTCTTTTTTTGCAGGACCACCTTGACAACCTAATTCGTCGTAGGGTACCCAAAGAATTTTGCTGCTAGCGATATCTTGCTGCCGCAAATTTTTTCTTTTTAAATACTCATTATATTTTTTGATTTTTAGCGCTTGCTCCCAACCGGAAATGCCTAAAGTAGTCTTTATACTTTTACCATTATAAGTGTAAATTAAAACGGGGATTTTGTATTTCTGATTGGTTTTAAGCTTGCTCTTGGAATTTAGGCCATTGAGCTCATAAAATTTCTCTAGGTTACATTTGGCTTTTTCTAGTTTGTACCTAGCCAAAAATCGGTAGATATTATCACCAGATTGAGCCCGAACACTATGGAAGTAAGGATCTTCCGCAGAAAATGCAGTGTTGGATAAAAATAGGAGAATTAGTAGTAAAATAGTGTTTTTAAGCGCCATGATATTCAGGGAGTTTCCTTTTGGGACTTCGTTTTCTTCTTGGTCAGCTAGCAAGTTATAAAATTTTAGACTTTTCTGTTTAATTTTAACGGAATTATAACCGGAACATGGCTATTTATGAAAGAAATAGAAAAATACATTGAATCTTATTTTGGCATTGGAGATAAAGATTTATCGGCCATTGGTCGTTTGTTTGAAGATCGAACTTTAAAGAAGAATGATTTTTTGCTTAAAGAATCTCAATATGCCAAAAGCCTGAGTTTTATCCGATCAGGCTATTTACGAGTCTTTGCGATGAACACGGAAGGAACTAAAGAAATCACACAATGGATTTCTATGGAAGGATTGTTCATTACAGATTTATCCAGTTTTATTTTTGAAACACCTTCGAGGTGGAATATTCAGGCTTTATCGGATTGTGAATTATACACCATATCATTAGAAAATTACCAGAAGATCGGATCGGTCGTAAAGACCTGGGATAAGTTAGAGAAGCATTTTATCGCTAAATGTTTTGTTACCCTTGAGAATAGAGTTTTTAGTCTTCTATCTATGAGTGCGGAACAAAGAGTCAAAGAATTATTTATGTTCAGTCCTGAAATTTTTAATATGGTTCCCTTAAATTATATTGCTTCCATGCTCGGAATTACTCCAGAAACGCTTAGTAGAGTTAGAAAAAAAATGAGTTCTTGATCTATGTCAAGAGATGGATTCGTTTTTTGGATGAATTTTGTAGTGCAAGAACTTTTGCACATTAATTCATTCAATTTTTTTAAAATGGCTAAAAAAGAAATTAAAACGGCAATTAAAATATCCGCGACTCCAGAAATGATTTGGAAGGTACTAACGGATTTTGAGCAGTATCCAGATTGGAATAAGTTTTTAAGTTCAGTGGAAGGAAATTTTAAAGTTGGTAACCAGGTTAAAATAATTGCTGGAGGTATGAAATTCAAACCCAAAGTACTTGTTTTCGAAGAAAAGAAAGAAATTCGTTGGTTAGGAAAATTATTGGTAAGTGGACTGTTTGATGGTGAACATATCTTTCGAATTATTGATCACAGAGATGGCACATGTACCTTTCAACAAGAAGAAAATTTTTCAGGAATATTGGTTGGATTATTTGCCAAGCAACTAGATGAGGATACAAAAAACGGGTTTATTCAAATGAATGAAAAACTTAAAGAACTTTGTGAAAAACAATAGAGAATATCGCAGCCATTTCTGAAGCCATTCGATACATTGCGATTTATAAAGCAGGAAACTTAACCAGTTGGCAACGCGACAATATTTCAGATACCAGTTCTTCTGATTCCGATAAATACGAAGAATTACTCGTCAATCCTATTATTTTAACCATCGCCAATCAACGTGGAGATATTGATTGTAGTGGATTGGATTTTCTGGTGATCAAGTATGGACATTTTTTTCAATTAATACAGGCCATCGAACAAGGACACATTTCCGTTTGTATAGATGCTGAAGCGGACCCTTTGATTTTGGAAAAAAATATTAAAAGCGTTATTTCAAGTCTGAAATCCTAAAGTATTTACTATATTTAAGATGTAAATCAATAGTGAAGGTGATCTATACGATAAAAGATTTACACGAAAAAATATCTCTGCGTCTTAGCGCCTTTGCGAGAAATAAAAATTTATAGAAGGATTAACAATTCAACCATGGAAAAACACATAAACGTCTCACCGGAAGCCGGTAAACAATTCTATTTAGCCTATAAAGATAAAGGACCAGTGGTCATGCTCAACCTGCTTCGATTCAGAGAAAAGGCGGATTATACCAATTTGGAATCCTTGAAACCTGCTGAAGAAATTTCAGGGCGAGAAGCGTATAAATTGTACATGAAATTCACCAAGCCAGAGATTGAAAGAGTGGGTAGTCGTTTGATATTTTATGGTGCTAGCAAGGATTTTCTGATTGGTCCGACTACCGAAAGTTGGGATGCTGTTTTATTGGTCGAACATCCATCTGTGGAAAAATTTATGGAATTCGCAGAAAATGAAAATTATTTAAAAACCGCCGGACATCGTACCGCTGCACTTGAAGATTCACGTCTTTTACCGATTACTCAAAAAGGAAAATGAAACAGGTAAAAATTTTATTTGCAACTTTATTTTTACTAGGACAATTAAATGCTCAAATGACCCTTGAAGGTATGGTGATCGATATGGAATCGAAGGCTCCTATTCCTTACGTAAATATTGGAATTGTCAATCAAAGTAAAGGAACGGTTAGCGATTCAGAAGGTAAATTTACCTTGGCGGTCGAATCTTTGGAAGATGAGGTTATATTTTCTTCGATTGGTTTTGAAACCATCAACAAAAAGGCTGCAGATTTTGAAAAGTTAGAAATGATCGAACTAGAACCTAAAAAATACGACCTCGAAACGATAGAAATTACTTCACAGGCATTTGAGCAAGAAGAGGTAATTATCGGTGTCCGCAACGAGAAAAGAGGGATGAGTGTTGGATTTGGAACGCCACAATTGGGTGCCGAAATTGGGGCGATTCTTGGAATAAAAAAAACCACCTTTGTAAAATCAGCTAACTTTGTCCTTAATCACGCCAAAGGAGATAGCTTGTTATTCAGAATAAATATTTATGATTTTTCAAAAGGAGAATTAGGTGTAAATTTATTGACCGAAAATATTCTTATTCGGGAAAAACAAAGAAAAGGAACGATCACTGTAGATTTAGAACCCTACGAAATTATTTTAAAATCTAACGTATTATTGACCTTAGAATGGCTTCGAGATTTTGATGAATTGGGAAGTAAAGGAGTTACTTTTGACACCAAAAAATCTAAAAAGGAACGAGGGATATATTTAAGAGGATACAGTAATGGAAAGATGATGAAATTGCAGTTTAAGAAAAAACATAAACCTTGTTTTTATTTGGTAGGAAAACAAGTGAAATCAGAATAATTGAAAAATAATAAAGCATAAACTCTAAAACCTAAGTATGAAAAATTTAACATTGACTTTACTCTTTGTTGTTCTGTTTTCTGGAATAAATGCCCAGGAAAAAGTAATCGCCAATAAATTTGTCTTAGGCGGATCAATAAATTTTATTTCTCAAAAAAATACCTACCCACTTTCTATCTTAGATATAAATTTTGGAGTTGGTAGTATTTTTTCTAATGGCCTCAATGATTCAAAAAACACCATTTTTCGATTCAATCCATACGTTGGTAGAGAATTAAATCCTCATTGGATAATAGGTCTGCAATTAAGCTATGCTAGTCAGCATTATCGGGCGGATGATGTTTTGATTTTTTCTCAACCTCAGGAGCCAAACCAAACTGCGGATTTTAGCCGGAAATCTCAACAGATTGGAATTGGCTCATTTGCTCGTTATACCATAAATCCGCTTCAACGATTTAATTTTTTCCTTCAACCTTCCGTTAATTATAATTTTTTTAGAGACAAAACGGCTTATGACGGCGAAGTAACCCAAAAAGAAAAGGCTAACTTTATAGAAGTAGGGGTTGGGGTAGGTATTCTCTATCAAGTAAATGATCTTCTTCGGATAACCCTCCGTTCTGGAGGACTTGGTTATCTCAATGGAAATTGGGAAATTGAGGACACGGAGGTGTCGAGAGATTTTAGTTCATTTAGTGGAAATCTAAATCTATCTAATCTTTCTTTTGGAGTGGAATTAAGGTTGTAGAATTATAGCTATATGGTAGTTTAAAACCTGTTTGCCCGCTCAGTCGTTATGTAGAAAGAAGCATAATTTAACTCAAACGATAAACCGTTTATAGTGAAGGATTTTAGGAATAGGTAAGTATAATAAAATCATGACTGAATTGGAGAGCAATAAAAAAAATGCTACTTTAAGATTGATACGCACTATGGTTTAAAATTAGGATTCCTACCTCCTTTATTATTTTATAAAGATTGGCTATCCGCCAATTTTAGAATGGATGGCCAACAGGGGTTTGGATTGATGATGTTACCCCTCATGTCTTGCTGGATTTATCCAGTCATCGGAATAATTCACGATATGATCAAAGCATCAAAAACACCATAAAAAAAATCGCTTCAGGAACTTCCCAAAGCGATTTTTTATGTGAAATTTTTGTGCAAGGTATGCTCGCTCAAATCTCTGAGTCATTGCGAGAACCACTATTTAACATGTTACTTATTGCTTCACCACTTTCTCCCAAGCAATCGTCACTCCATCAATTTCTACTAATACAACATACATTCCAGCGTTCAAATTCTGACCCAAGGAAGTAAGTCCATTATTTTCGAAATTTACGGCTTCGGTTAGTTTACCCATTAGATCATAGACCAATAGACGACCTTTTTGGTAACTCGCTTGATAATCAATAGCTACTTGGAAATTGGTCGTAGTAGGATTCGGAAAAACCTTCATTTCCACCAGATTTTGGGAAAGCTCCTCTGTATTGGTAACCAATATTTCTACTGCTGCAGTTACGGTAGTCGATCCACAAGGGTTACTGACAGAAAGAATTACCGGGTAGGTACCATCTTCTAAGTATACATGACTGGGATTGGGTTGCGTACTGGTAGTACCATCTCCAAAATCCCAGAAATAACTTAATCCATTGGTGGCATTACTACTAAAAACTACCTGCCCATTACTGAGAATAATCTGTCCGATATCTGCTGTAGGGACGGTAAAAGTAGTAACATTGATATCCTGGTCTAAAGTAAAAGTACCATCTGGAGTGTTGGTCGTTAAAATTACTGCATATGTTCCAGGCTCACTGTAAGTTATCGTTGGATTTTGTATAGTAGAAGTCGCTGGAGTACCACCTTCAAAAGTCCACAACCAGTCAGTGGTGTTTTCATTTACATCCGTAAAAGCAATCTCAAAAGGATCACAACCAGAAGTCGCTGAGGTCGTAAAAATCTGTGGAATAGAAGCGTCTCTTACCAAAAATCCATCTAGAGCAGCTTCTACAACATTTCCTGAATTTTGCTGATCAGCTGTTTCGAAAATGACTCTTACATTATTAGTCATGGTAATAAAGTCCGCCAAATTATAAGAAATTCTTGGACTCCAACCATCCGTATTGTCCATAAAACTTTCAATCGTTACCTCTGTGATTCCGTTGTCTATTTTCACATCTAATTGATCATTAGGTTCACCGTTTCCGAAGGCATTAAAAAACCAATAATGGAAACTCATTTCTGGATTAGCTAAACTAGTTAGATCCATGCTCGGCGAAGTTAATCGCGTAAAACCGTCATCTACATCATCTTGTCCGACTGTGCCGCCACCGTTACCCGTTACGTAGCATTCGTCACCTAAATCATTGGGAATATCCACCTCAGGGTTAGACTGCTGGCCACCTGCATCCGTTCCTCTAGGTTCACCTCTTTCCCAAATACCACCATCAGCTGTACTAGCAACTTGCCATCCCAGATCAAAAATGAAATCATCTTTATAACCGGGAGTCAATTCAACTACTGTGGGTTCTGAACCTCCGGTTTCTAGGGTAACCAATTTTTCGTGGTAACCCCAGACTGCGAAACTAGCATCATAAATACCATCTACGACGGCACGCGAAAAATTTCCATTTCCATCAGTATTATCTTCAAATGAAAGGCTTTGACCGTCTAGCCTCACTTTAGCATTGGGAATTGGCATTCCCGTCACGGCATCCACCACCTGGGCAGTAAATTGAGTGGTTGCTAATGGTTGTAATTGCACATCCTGAATCACTAGTAGGCCATTCTCTAAGGTTACCTCCACAATTGCTGTTTCGTAGCCTGGGTGGGAGTAGGTAACAGAAAAATCTCCTGGAATAACTTGCCCCGTTTGATAATCTCCCGATAGCGAACTATTAGCGAAATTAACCTGCGAAGAACCGATCACGACGCGAGCATCGTTGATAGGAGCATTCGTTACGGCATCCGTAATTTTTCCTTCTAGGTGACAGGCTCGAACATAATTGGGCGTCAAAACGAAAAAGCCTTGGTTAATATCAGAGACCACCACCGTTCCACTTGTAAAATAAGGATATACTCCCCAGGCACCAGCGCCATTTTCTCCAGGTAAAAGGGTGTCAAAGTTACCCACTTCAATAATATTACCAGGACGACTAGCATCTGCTAAGATACAACCATCTGTATAATAAGAGATGATCAAAAAGTCATTCCAAACAAAAACATTGTGCGGAAGCACACCCTGATTGATCGTTGCGAGTGGCCGAAATTGATCTAGCTCTCGTATATCGCTTAGGTCAGAAATATCATACACACCAACAGGTGCATCACCCACTTCATCGGTTGTAAATACCACGTTGCTATCGTCACTCAGCCAGGCATTATGCGTGAAGTCAAACGGTGTTTGTTGAGTAGCAAGTAATTGTACGTTGTTAAGATCATTGATATCAAAAATACTCAAAACTCCTTCAAATATTTCTGAACTATAAAGGATTCCATCACGGACATAAGTATCGTGAGAATAAACAGGAGGGGCAGCGGCAATATAAGTTGGATTGGCCGGATCTGTTGCCAAATCAATAAAGAATACACCACCATTATTTAGATTACATCCTGAAAGATGACCAACGCCGTTATCGTCAATAAAGATATTATGACAGGGCCCAAGCTGTCCATTCAATTCAGGAATAAATGGTTCCCAACGATTAGCATCTGCCTCCGTAATTTGACCTGGTAAATTACTCAAGTCGATCACATTGAGTCCACCACCAGTTTCGTTGGTCACATAAGCATAGGTATCTATGACTTTGATATCTCTCCAATTAGATTCTGGACCAGAAAGAAATCCCTTTTCTTCTGGATTGTCCGGATCAGTAATATCAAAAATGGCAATACCAGTAGTTGTTCCAACTAAGGCGTATTCTCGGCCATTATTTTCATAACCCCAGATATCATTTAATCGCTGAGGGAAATCAACTTCTGCACGAAGCGTCATGTTGAGTTGAGCGGCAAGTGGCAATGTAAATATTACCGTGAATAAGAGTAAACATAATTTTTTCATAAAGACTTATTAGCTATTTCCTATAATAAAATTAATAATAGTTGATTGTAAATTGTTTTTGGGCAAGATGTACTTGCCGTAAAGGTACTTTTATTAATACGTAATTTCTTCCGTTTTGATTCTTTGCTATGTCAAGCGCCTGACACAAATTAATTTACGATAGTTTCAACCGTCAGCCCCTTTAGTTTATTTGTCTAAATCTGATAAAAATTAACCTAAATCCTCATATTAGGAATAGATTAACTTACGTTAAAATACTTAACTAAGCATTAATTTAATATAAAAAACAATTGACAATCAAGCATTTATAAAATTAAAATTAACATACCTTAAAATCAATAACAAGGAGCAAGGCATGAAAACCTTGTTTACCATAGTTATGTAGGTGTATATTGCGATAACAAAAGAAAACAACTTATTCCTTTTGGAAATCTGAAAGAAAAAAGAATTTGACTGATAAATATTTGAAGGCGGACCACCGAATTAAAGAAGAAGCGAAAAGGCCAAAAAATCCAAAATATTTTGAAGTAAAAAACGAATAATGCGATCCCGTTTAACCCAGGGGATCATAAGAATTAATGGGTGTTCTCATAGTGTGTGGGCTGCCCCCCGGTCTAATGCGATCGGTGGGGTAGTTTTTTTCTTCTTTTAGAAAAGGAACAATTATTCGCTAAAAAGAATTTATATATCTCCTCCAATCGAATGAGATTTTAAGAATTTAATGGGTGTTCTCATAGTGTGTGGGCTGCTCCCCGATCTAATGTGATCGGGGGGTAGTTTTTTTTTATACCTAAGAACCTAAGAGATTTTGAGATGAAGCGGAAGGTTAGGCAAATTCGTTTATCGGAGATTGAGATAATCCAAATGTATTGCTTCCTCCTTAAAATGAACCGTAGTATTGCTGACCGTTTTTACGGGTGGATATATAAAGCCAGTTGGTTTTGTTTCGTAACGATTTTCTAAATGAAATTTACGAATGGCTTCAGGATTTTTTAAATTAGGTAAAACGTTTTGAAACTTTATTTTCATCTCTTCCCATTCCTCTGGAGTGTATAATGTCGAAGACAACCAACAGTGCCCAACTTTAGCATCTAATTGAGTTGTTATTTTGTTTTGACCATCCCAAATCCATTCCCATAAACTTCCTTCTTTCGAATAATGGAGTAGGGTAAAGGGTTCAATATTTCTTAAATCAACCGCTTCCCAAGCCATCGGAATATCCTTGGCATCCAATAGTTCCAATACAATTAATCCTCGACTTTTGCGATAAGGCAAGACTCGTTTATGTTTGGTTCGAGCTCCGTTGAGGATTACTAAAAAATTATTAAAATTATCGTAACCAATCCAAGTACCTCCTTTCACATCTTGTGGGAAATTTAAGCGTTTTTCGTTGCGAATATAATTAGTAACAAGCGAAGGTTTTTTCCGCTCCTTATCTTCATCTCGACTTGAAGTGATTACAACTGTTTTTGCTAAGGGGACAAAACTAACCAGACACATGCTTCGCTTGATATTTGATGGTGGACGGTGCAAATCCAAAATTTTCTTGGATGACATCGGATAAAAATGTTTCTACAGTGGGTCGGATAATGGCGTTGTGATGGATGATATGCTCGAGTTGATAAAGTAATTCTCTATGGTAAGAAGATTTAATAACCAGTTGATTATTAATTAGTTCGAGTGGTTTATCCGGTTTATCAAAATGTTCTTTTAAATAATTAAGTTGATAAATAACAAGGGCTCGATCTTCTTCCAATGCTAAGTTTCGGACTCGGCTTTCATAGTTTATCTGACCGTCATCGTAGTAGTCCACCAATAATAAAAAGATTTCTAAGGTATGTCGAAGATGTCGACCGATCGAAGCGGTATTTTCTTTTGGGACAAAGATATATTGCTCATCATTAAGTTTTGATACTAGTTGAATGAGTTCGTCTAGATGAGATGTAATATTATTTTGAAGTGATGGATTTTCCATATTATTTTTTTATTCCAAGACAGGATTTCAAATGATTCACCAATTGCCAACAATCCTCAAAGGTATTATATAAAGGAACGGGTGCCACTCGAATGACATCCGGTTCTCGCCAGTCCGCAATAACGCCTTTTTTTGTCAATTTATCATATAATTTTTTATCTGCGTTGACAACTTGCACGGATAGTTGACAACCGCGTTGCGCTGAATCAGCAGGTGTAATGATTCGGACTCGATCCGTATTCATTTTGTTTAACAAAAATTCTAAATACCCAGTCATTCTTAAAGATTTAGTCCTTAATTGGTCCATACCCGCCTTTTCAAAAATCTCTAAAGAAGCATAAATGGCTGCCATGCTTAGAATGGGAGGATTACTTAGTTGCCAACCTTCTACGCCAGGTATGGGATCAAAACCGTCACGCATCCCAAATCTGGTTGTTTTATTATGACCCCACCAACCGGTAAATCGAGGAATTTTTTTAGCTTTCGCATGACGCTCGTGGACAAAACAACCTCCTAAACTTCCTGGTCCACTATTTAAATATTTGTAAGTACACCAAACTGCAAAATCGGCTCCGCTATCATGTAAGTTTAATGGAATATTGCCAGCACCGTGTGCACAGTCAAAACCGACCATACATTTTTTCTTCCGTCCCATTTTTGTGATGGCTTTCATATTGAGAAACTGCCCGGTATAGTAATTGGGATTACCAAAAAGAATCAGTGCAATTTCGTCTCCCTGTTCAGAAATGGTTTTTTCAATATCCTCCATACGAAGCAGGGTTTCTCCTTTTCTGGCTTTTAAAGCAATAATAGACTTTTTTGGGTTATAACCGTGAAATGCTACCTGCGAAGCAACTGCGTATCGATCCGAAGGAAAGGCATCGTGTTCGATCAGTATTTTATACTTTTTTTTGGTCGGACGATAGAAGGAAACCATCATCAAATGGAGGTTGACAGATAAGGTATTCATCACCACCGTTTCGATGGGTTTAGCACCTACTACACGTGCCATGTTTTCTGTCAGAAATTCGTGATAAGGAAGCCAGGGGTTTTTGCTGTGAAAATGACCTTCCACTCCATAAGCTTTCCAATCTTTAAGCTCCTGTTCAATAAAGGATTTAGTTGATTTTGGCTGTAAACCTAAAGAGTTTCCACAAAAGTAAAGATGATTTTTACCGTTGGTTTGTTTAGGGATATGAAAGGACCTTTTGAAGGATTTTAAGGGATCTTTGCGATCTTCGCTTCGAGCGTAAGACAGCGTATCTTGAAAATTCATAAAATTTATTTAAAACAACTTCTATATGAAGCAGTTTATATCAGATTTTTAGAGTTAAAATTAGTATCACTCAAGTTCTAAAAACATATTGATACCCAATTTAGTAATAACTGAATCAATTAATTATTTGCCAACCCATCTGCTTTCGCGGTTCTCTCACTTGATGCATTGTCGTGCATCACCCTTTGGGATCGTTCGTTCATAGTCGGGATCAGTCAGTTATTTCAACGGCCTTGGGAGGCTGCATTTTGGCACCACAATTATCACAAGTTCTTAGATCCGAATCAGCATAATATTTATCAAAAATAATAGGCATATCCGTTTCGATATTTTTTATGAAAAAATTCTCAACATAAAGCTCATTTTGACAGTTTTCACAAAACCAAGCCAGGCCGTCTTCCATTCCTTCAGGCCGTTTTTGTTCGATAACCAATCCGATGGTATTTGGTCCTCGTTGTGGAGAATGAGGAATATTTGGAGGCAATAGGTAAACTTCTCCTTCTTTGATATGGATATCTTTTTGTATGCCTTCATCAATCACCTTTAGGGTAATATCTCCTTCAACCTGATAGAAAAATTCAGGTGTTTTATTGAGGTGATAATCTTTTCGACTATTCGGTCCTCCAACCACCATTGCGATAAAATCTCCACCTTCCCAGATCATTTTATTACCAACGGGTGGTTTTAGTAAATGACGGTGTTCATCAATCCATTCTTTAAAATTAAATTTTGGAAATAATTTAGACATATCGTAGAATTTTTAAAATGATAGACTTTGGATCTAATTAAAGCTCTAATATACTAGACTTTATGCTAAAAACTAAGAGCATGTCCAAATTTTCATGATTGTGCGAAATTGAGAAAATTTGGACAAGCTCTAAAACTTAGGACTATTTGTTCATTGGCCTTTTTATTCCTTCAAAGCCATAAAATAGAAGACCGCAATTGCCTCAGGCAATCGCGGTCCGAACAAAGGTTAATGGTGTTTTTTCTAAAAGGCAATCCCCAAAGAAGCCACAATTCGGCCGGGACGATTGTCAAAATTATATTGACTGCCAAAGAAGGTGAAGTGATCACCAAATTTTGAGAAATTACCTTCGTATTTTACGTCTATGACAAATTTCCAAAAATCTAGACCGATACCTGTTTGGTAACCATAGGTGAACGTTTTAAATTTTTCTTCATAACCTTGAAAATCAGTGAGTTCCGAACTGCTATCGATGTGTACATGTCCAACAGGACCACCTTGTAGTCGTAGAGGACCTAGCTTAAAGCCCAACATAATCGGAATATCAATATTCTGGTAGGTTTCATTAAATACATTGGTTACCAATTCTCCCGCCATACCTGATTCCAATGAATAATCAACCGAGGAACTATTAAAGAGTATTTCAGGCTGAATAAAGATTTTTTCGCCTCCTGCCTGTAAGAATATGCCTAAATGATAACCATATTTGGCCTCTTTGGTACTTAAAGTAAAAGCCTCTAAATCATCTGGATTCGTAAAGATAAAATTCCCGGGTTTGAGATCTGTAGATGATAATCCTCCTCGAACGCCAAATTTAACCTGAGCAGTAGCCGAGGTAAAAAAGAAGATAGAAATCAGAATAATTAATGAATTTTTCATGGTGTTGTATTTTTGGTTGTTGGAATAACGCCTAGTATTTTGATATGTTGGATAGAAAAGCAGATATTTGAACGATTTAACAAAAAAATAAGCATTTATGACCATCCGAAATGTGGAATATGTAGGCAGTTTTCCTTCGGTAAAGAAGTGTCCTCGGCATAAAAAGGTGGAATACGCCTTTATAGGTCGGTCCAATGTAGGTAAGTCTTCGTTGATCAATATGCTGGCCGGAAGAAAATCGCTAGCAAAGGTTTCAAATACCCCTGGAAAGACCCAAATGATTAATTTTTATGAAGTTAATGAAGAATGGATTATTACCGATTTACCAGGATATGGTTATGCAAAATTGTCAAAAAAACACCGTGATTCCTTAGAAACAATGATTCAGGGATATTTGCAATATCGAGAAAATATGAGCTGTGCTTTTGTCTTGATTGATGGTTATATTCCACCGCAAGCGATCGATCTTGAATTTATCAATTGGATGGGTAGTGCGCGAGTACCATTTGTCATTGTTTTTACCAAACTCGATCGTCTGATCTCCCAAAAGAGAATGATCAATGTCGAATTATTTAAAAATGAATTATTGAAAACTTGGAACGAAC
>CAZYAC010000107.1:0-8045 GCA_964645475.1 uncultured Saprospiraceae bacterium
ACCACAGAGTGGTCACAGTATGTTAGCCAATTTAATTGGCGTCAAATAATCGACCCCAGAGGGTGTCGCAGTATTTTTTCAAATACATTTGAAGGGTAAGAAGAAATTTCTATCTATTATATATTGAACAATTTAAGAAATAGCAAGTGGGTTTCATTAAAAACGATCCACTTCTTGATAAGCTTTAATCACTGCCATTTCACCCTCTTTCTCTGACCGGGCGTTCCCATGCTCCATCCCCAAGACCCCTTGGAAGCCACGACTGTGGATGTACTTAAAAACATTTTTATAATTAATTTCTCCGGTCGTCGGTTCGTTTCTTCCAGGATTATCACCGATTTGAAAATAAGCGATCTCGTCCCAAGATTTTTCAATATTAGGAATTAGGTTTCCTTCCGTTATTTGTTGGTGATAAATATCAAAAAGTATTTTACAACTTGGACTGTTTACCGCCCGGCAAATTTCGTATGCTTGTGCAGATCCAGTTAAAAAAAGTCCCGGATGATTGTAAAAGTTGAGCGGTTCCAATACCATTACTAAATCGTGTGGCTCGAGAATTTCGGCGGCTTGTCGGAGGGATTCTACCACATTGGCGGTCTGATAACCGATGTCAAGTCGTAAGTCTAAGTGGCCGGGTACCACGGTCATCCATTTGGCATTTACGCGCTTGGCCACTTGAACCGCTACTTTTATATATTCCAGAAATTCGTTCCGACCTTCTGCCTTTCCACTGGCAAGATTTGGTTCTTTCCAGTAAATTTTATGTGCAACAAAAACACCCATAGTGATTCCACGTTTCGTCATGGTGGCAGCCATTTTTTCCTGTTCTGCAATAGGACGTTGCATCATACCATTATCTTCAAAAGCGGTAAAACCTTGATCGGCCATAAAATTTAACTGGTCAACAGGATCTTCTCCCGCATGGTGTTTAAACATACCGATGTGCGGTGCGTATTTGAGTTGATATTGGTAAACAGAAGAACTATTTTTGATGGCCGCTGAGACTGACCAGCCTGTTGTTGCAATTGCACCAGTAGTTAATCCCGTATTTTTTAAAAAGTCTCGTCGCTGCATAATTTATTTTTTGAACAATTTCTAATAAAATCTAAGGTATAAAAAAACTCCCAAACGATCATTCAGTCATTTGGAAGTTTCTTTTACCCTAAAGGATGAAATATCTAGTTAAAATTCAAGTAGCTCTCTAGCAACCAACCAACCTGACCATTGACATCGACTTGTACAAATCGAGTCTTTTTGCCATCTAAGTGGATGCTGTTATCTGAATAGCCAAGTACCTTTACAAGAGAAGAATCAGCTACACGAGATTCCAACGTAGAAGCTCCCATGTCAGGTTGTGTACGCATAGATAAACTTCCACCACCACTATTGGTCATCGCCATCACTTGATCCACTGCAGGTGTTCTTTTTGTTTCAACAGGTGTTGGAGGATCCGTGTAATTTGTTGAAGCAGGAGCAGGAGTCGTTGCTGCTGGCGCAGTGTTTTGCTGCTTAGCAAGTTTAGATTTTAATTCTTCGAGTTCTTTTTGCATATTTTCAAAAACAGAATTATCCGCCGTCTCTACGTTTGGATTATCTCGGTTTTCACGTTGTACGTGGTTGACATTCCTTTTTAAATCTTCCAGAAAATCTCCTGTCTCAGTTGCTTGGCTGTTATCAACATGTTTTTCCATTTGATCAAAAACAGAAGCATCCGCTGTTTTTACATTCGGGTCTGCCTGGTTCTTCTTTTTTACGGTCTTAATTACTTCTTTGATAATGTTGAAAAAAGGTAAATTCATAATTGTAAGTATGTTTTTTATTTAGTTAATAATATTTAATGAAAAAAGAACTTTTCTAACGTGTTTTTATCTTTCAGTTTTTCATTGAGGGCGCATAAAGTAAGTCCTCATCTTTTCAGAGAGTTGGCTTTATGCTCCGATCTTGACTGTTTTGTATTGGGGCAATTTAGAAAGAAAAGTTACTACTTGCAATAATACTCGTTTTTGAACAATTTCTATATGTAAGCAGTCAGAAATTCTAAAAAAACATGAGCCATCCCATAAAATTTGGAGTTTGTTAACCTAAAAAGGAATAAGCCTTAAGTAGTAAGCCCTCTCATTCGCGTATAATATGCGAATTGAAGGGACTTACTACTTAAAGCTTATAACATTCAGTGGGTGATGACTATGCAATCTATCATACTAAGTAATAAAACTTTAAAATTAGAGATGACTCATATTTCAGAAAGTCTTCATTAACAAATAACTTCTTTATTCTGGTAAATAACTTTTTATTAAAAAACCACCACTTTTCGTATGGCAGTGCCTCCTGCAGTTTCTAATCGTAGAAGATAAGTCCCCGCTGCAAGATCCGTCACTTGGATAGTGCTTCTAATCGTCGTTCCGCTAGTCGTTTCTACCCGCACCGTCTGTCCGATCAGATTTACCAAACTAATTTTGACAACCTCATTTTCTAACAAGTCGGCCTGAACAAAAAGCTGCTCACTTGCCGGATTAGGGAATACTTTTAATTCCGCAAAATTTGCCGGGATCTCTGTATTGGTAGGAAACAAATTCACGGTACAAGAGGAGCTACAGCCATTTTGATCCGTTACCGTTACATCATAGTTACCATTGGTGATTCCCTGAATAAACGATCCGGTATCACCCGTACTCCAAATGTATTGGTATGGGGCACTGCCACCAGAACCACTTACTTGGACAAATCCATCTGCCCCGTTGTTCTCTGGTGTACCGGTGCAATTTAGTGCGATCGGTGCTGGTGCTGTTACCGTAAATACCTGATTGCGCTGGCATCCCATAGCATCGGTTATTTCTACAGAATAAGTACCCGACGATAAATTACTAATGGTGCTTTGAGTACTTCCGTTACTCCAGTTATAGGTATAAGGCCCTGATCCGCCAGTTACATTTGCAGTAGCTGATCCGTCGTTATCACCTGCACAAGTAATACTTTCTACACTTACATCGAGCACCATTATATCATTACTCACCGTAATACTGATCGCATCGGTAATCGAACATCCAGCCGCATCGGTGATCGTTACTTGATAGTTTCCACTTTGCGTAATATTATTGGTAAATCCAGAACCACCATTGCTCCAGCTAACTTGATAGCCACTCATTCCACCACTTGGATCAACGGATAAAGTACCACCGATACTATTACAGGGATCACTGGTTGCCGTTAAGTTTGCAAGAAGTGGAGCCGCTTCCGTAATCTGGGTAGATCTCGTTACAGAACAACCATTGATATCCGTAATCGTTACCTGGTAAGTTCCAGCGGAAAGATTGCTGATAGATGCCGTGGACATTCCATTGCTCCATTGGTAAATATATTCGGGTGACCCACCGGAAGTTATGGCATTGATAGAACCGTCCATGGCGCCGTTACAACTAATATTATTACTGGTAATATTTAAATTTAAACTACTACAATCAATTTCCTCATTTTCAACTTCAATACTACCCATCCAAGTACATTGATTATTATCAAAAACACTAACAGAATAGATACCCGCAGTCAAATCACTAATGGTCGCCGTGGTGCCACCGTTGGACCATTGATAAATATAATTACCAACGCCACCACTTACATTAACTGTCGCGGTTCCACTTGGTGGGGCACTCCCTAATTCGTTTTCTGTTGAAGACATCGTAGCTGTCAACGCCGCTGGAGCATTAACAATCGTTGTTTTACTCAAAGAACAACCCTGTTGATCCGTAACAGTTAATCGATAAGTTCCAGCAGGTAAATTATTAATGTTTTGGGAAGACATGCCATTAGACCAACTATATATGTAAGCACCTGTTCCTCCGCTTGGTGTAGCATTGATACTGCCATCATTACTGTCGGCACAACTAGCTGCAGAAGGCTGTAAAATCAATGATAATTGACTACAGTCTGCAGGTCCTGGCTGAATGACAAAACTGACTTCTTTGTTACAATTGTTTTGATCGGTGACCGTGACTGAATAATTTCCAGGAGCTAAGTTTGATACCGATGGGGTAGTAGCCTGATTACTCCAAAGAAAAGTATAACCAGATCCAGTCCCTCCGCTTACTACGGTAGTTGCGGTACCATCATTGGCACCTGCTAACGTTTCATCCGTTTTGTTGATGCCAAAACTGAGCGGCGCAGGTTCTAAGATTTCTCCACCAGTAATAGCCGTACAACCGATAGCATCAGTTACCGTAACAGTGTACGATCCGGCACCGGTAGTAATTTGTTGAGTGGTCATTTGATTACTCCAAGCATAATTATAAGGGGCAGTTCCGCCTTGTGTGAATACTTCAGCTGTACCGTTAGATGCTCCAAAACAGGGTACATCCGATGTTACAGTAGTTGCTACTAAATCACAATTAATTGGTCCTGACTGAATGACAAAACTGACTTCTTTGTTACAATTGTTTTGATCGGTGACGGTGACCGAATAATTTCCAGGAGCCAAGTTTGATACCGATGGGGTAGTAGCCTGATTACTCCAAAGAAAAGTATAACTAGGCCCAGTTCCTCCGCTCACTACGGTAGTTGCGGTACCATCGTTGGCGCCTGCGACTGTTTCGTCCGTTTTATTGATACCGAAACTAAGTGGAGCAGGTTCTAATATTTCACCAGAGGCAAAAGCCATACAACCCATTGCGTCTGTTACCGTGACGGAGTACGATCCAGCACCGGAAGTAATCTGTTGAGTAGTCATTTGATTATTCCAAATATAATTATAAGGAGCAGTTCCGCCTTGTGTGAAAACTTCGGCCGTACCATTAGATGCGCCAAAACAAAGTGCATCTGCAGTGGCCATAGTTGCGGTTAAATCACAATTGTTTTCTGCTCCCGTTATATTGATATTATCTAGAAAGAGGCGGTTACCCCAGCCAGATATGTTTACGAAGGCAATCGAAACGGAAGATTGTCCATCGTAATTATTTAAATTGATGGTTCTATTTTCCCATTCGTTGGGCGAAGGTGTAAACGGTGATCCTGTGGCGGTTCCTGTTTCTAAGGTGGCACCACCTTCGTTAAAAACCAATTGGTTATAATTGCTACCACAATCTGTGGAAACCAAAATTCTCAAACTATCATTAAAGAATGAACCGTTATCTTCATAGCGTGCATACGCTACATCGAAACTGAGTGTAGTATTACTGCTAGTAGATAAATTTAGTACTGGACTAATAAATGCATCAATGGTTCCAAAGGGATTATTACCATTACTTCCTTCATAATTATCAAATAAAATGGATCCTCCCGTAGAGCCGTTGGCCGAGGTAGGAACATGTTGCCAAGCAAAATCATCTGCATCTGGATTAAAAGTGTAGGAACCCGCCGCGGTTGGATTAATTTGAGTCGCCGTAAATTCTTCCAATAGTGGTAATCCTTGAGGAACAACCAGTACGGAAGATATAGAAGCTGTATCATTATCTGGTTGTGTATCCGGTACGCCGTTTGGATTTTGGGTATAAACCGTAAAATTATAAGCGGCAGTTGGTGGTGTGAAAACAGGAAGCGTAATAGTGGTTGTACCACCACTAGTAATATTATCAACGAAATTATCGGTAACGACTGTGCCATTATCAATTTGATAAGAAACAGAAAAAGTAGTTACCGTTTCAGTTCCAAAATTACCTACAGTTACTTGTGGTGTAACTGGACCAGGCGTACAATTTGTACCGGCTGTTGGTTGAATAATCGAAGTGATTCCTATATTATTCGCTGCTGAAGCGCAGGCCGTGTTACTATTATTAATCAACGCTAAACGACTACCGTAATTGAATGGTCTATCCCCTTCTAGTACTCCTCGCATGACCGCAATTTGCCCTGCTGTAAAAGAGGTATAGCAATAGTCAACATTTACATAATCCATATAATTGACGTACATATGTTCATTCCCACAAGAACTTGGTCCAGTTGGAAAATTATTATTGCTACAACTTAACAAAGGAATTAAACTTGAGGTAGCTGCATTGATATTTGGTGTGTCATCGATATTATCATCACCGTTACAATCATCTTCATTAAAAGTATGTGGTAAGCCTAAGTAATGTCCTGTTTCATGTGTCAAAGTCTTATAACCTGATTGACTAAACCCTGGAGCACCAAACCAGCGCCAATCCACAACTGATCCATCAAAATCAGAACCGATGGTGAAATTATTAGGTAAGTATGCATATCCGACCGTACCTCCGTTGGAAGTAGTACCGGGAATAGGCAGGGTCCAGATATTATAATAGATGTTTGAGTTCCAAGTGGTTTGTGGTTTGATTTCATTTTCCACATTACTATCGTTTATATTAGTTCCTGTCACGGTAAGATTATGCCGAGTGATACCGTCAGAAGGATTGCCCGATGGATCTACCTTGGCAAGGCAAAACTGAATATCTGGATTTCCAATCACGGAAGTCCACTGTGATGGTGTTTGATTGAAGTTGGCGTTTTGTGCTGCAAAATCTTCGTTCAAAATATCAAGTTGTGCTTGAATCTGTGCCGCCGAAAGATTAGATCCTGTGCCCACTGCTTCACCAGAATGAATTACATGAACTACGACTGGTACGCGTAAAATCTGTGCGGCAGTCCGCTGAGCTACTGGCTGATTTTCAATTAATGCAGGAATAACGCGTTGGTGAAAATCTTCCCATTCTTCGGCTTGCTCCGGAAATTGTTGTTTCATCAAATCCGTCATATGATCAGAACCACAAGTTTTACTGTGCTGTGCCATGACGGAAAATCCCGTTAGGAATAAAAAAGAAAAAATAAATTGGGTTCGTAGAAATAACTGCATCATACTTTAAAATTTTAGGGCTTTAGTGAACCAGAAAATTGAATGATATTGGTATCATAGTAACCAATAATCAACAAGGATTAATCTTATTTAGTAATTCCGTAAACTACTTGTAGTGGGAGGGTTCAATTCAAATAGCTGATAGTTATTTAAATATATATTTTAAATAATTATCATAATGTACATGGTTATTGTAGGGAGGGGGATTGGTATGGTTAGATGTTTATAGAAATGCAAAAACCGTTCTTTTTTTTGATATAAACAGCAATAAGCGAATAAAATCAGGGTTTATTCACGAAAAATAGGGGTTTTCTAGGAGGGATAACGTGACTGATTTGGTAAGGCAATAAAACAAATTTACCGTTGTCCTTCCAACCACATCGCCCAATCACTCAGTTGGTCTGGCGAGCGGCGTGCAAAATTTTCAACCTCTCCGCTAGATTTATTAAACCGGCGAGCAAATTGAGAAAATAGTTTAGCAGACTTTTCAGGATGGTCTAAGATTGCTTGAAGGTCGATTGGACGAAGTGTCTCTGCAGGTTGTCCGGTAGTAGTAGAAAATACCTCTGAGACTGATTGATAGGTCTTTCTAGCCGTCTTTAAAACTTGAAACCAGTTTTTGGCCTGACCAATTTTACCACCGTATTCATTTTTCAATTGATCATAAAAATTAATTTCATCCTCCGTGATTCCTTTCTGACGTATGGCTTTATAGTCAGGGTTCTTACCACCGGAAAACTGCGTAGCGATCTGCTCTAAAACTTGATCGACAGACTTCTTGCTACCAGACTTATACGCTCGTCGATTTTCGCCCCAAGAACCACCGCCAGGATTGTTAATTAGTTCCGTTGATTCCGTCCGCTCTATCGGATGACAACCACCGTAACGAACTAAAATATATCCGAAAATTAACAGCCCCGCTAAAAGAGAAAACCATTCGAGTGGCCCAACAATTTTTTTCTTTTTTTCCATTTTTAAAATGAATAATGAAATAATTAAGAACTAATAATGCACGCGGTTTGCAGAGGTGCTTTGGGGAAATGTTTTTTGAAGGGGAATTTTTTATGGAGAAAGAAAGAATGCTGCGTTCAGGTCTAAAGTTTTTGTCATTAAAAACTTACGCGCCAGAAGGGCATTATTGATTCTTTCATTACTAATTCTTAATTAAGAAAAAAAATCTACGCGCTAGAAGCGCATTATTAATTCCTTCATTTTTAATTTTTCATTAATAAAGCTAAAAATCAAA
>CAZYAC010000107.1:8145-13860 GCA_964645475.1 uncultured Saprospiraceae bacterium
GGTAAATAATCTTGAAAAAACATAGAAACCGTCATAAATTGATCGGTGGGTCGAGGGACAGAGCTTACTGTTTGTCCTTCTGGTTGTCCAATCTCTCGCCGCCTATGCTCTACGCCGTTTATACTTTCACGGGTACTTAAAAAAGAAACGTTGATCCAAGATTCTGTTCCAGGCACAAACTCTCCATTTAAACGCATATCCAGTCCAACTGCATAGCCACGGGAGTCGTTCTCTCCAGAGTAACGAATGATCACATTGTCTACTTCATAGGAAACCAAGTCCCATAATCTTTTATAATAGGCTTCGGTAATAAAGCGGAATTTTTTACCGCCTTTATTTTCAAAATCTAAGGTCAGACCTCCGACCAGATGAAATGATTTTTGCGACTTTAAATCTCGATTAATCGTTCCATTCGGTCCCCGAAGTTCTCGATAGAAAGCCGGCTGACTATATAATCCGGTGGCCAGTCGAAAAGAAATATCTGTTTTACCACCAAGGGGTTTGTAAAGAAACTGCGCACGAGGAGAAATAATAAGTTCTTTATTTAGATCCCAATAATTGGCTCGCACACCTGCCGAGATTTTTATTTCGTGTCGATTGTTTTGTTTGAAGGTATAGGTGTCTTGAAAGTAAGCACTGAAGCGATTAGAAGTGAGGGGTGCAAAATTACGTTTCAGAACGCTTCCCAACAATACTTGTGAGGTGTCAAATTGTAACGAGAAACCTGCGGAGTCGAGTCGCTCCCATTCGTTGATGCGATCGTCGATACGCTCGTGTTGCCACTTACCGCTCCACTGTAAAAAATGACTGGAAGTTTTATTGGTTTCTGAATGTTCCTTTTGCAACTCCAGTCCACCTTTATGTTCTGCGTTGGTGACATTGGTTACGAGAAAATTACGTGCGAACTGATGTTGGGTACCGGTACCAAGGGTGGCGACTAGATCACCAAAGGCATCACTTCCTAGTCCGGTTTCAATTTGACCTAACAAATAATCTCCGATAATATCAAAACGTTCGTTTTCATGACTCTGATAAGTAGAAGCAAGGAATTTTAAGAATAAAGGATTCTTTTTTCGATCAGGAATATAAGTCAATGAAACGCCGCCCATCTGCGTAGTAAAATCACTTACCTCTTGTCCTTCGAAAGCCGTGGTCAGCCGCAAAGCTAGGTCGATTAGACCAAGTGTGGTGGATCGACTCTGTGGCTGGAACCCATACTCGCTACTATTGTAATTTGCTAATATGCCTAGTTGCCAGTTTTTATTAAAATCATAAGTGAAATAGCCTTGAAAATCGAAAAAATTAGGAGCGTACTCTCCGGTTACATCTAGCGTTCCTAAAATATAACGAGTCGTTTTATAACGAGCTCCTAATAAATAACGAATTTTATTATAATTTTCTTTACCAGCTTTTAAACTTCCTTCTACATGCGCAGAAGCGCCCAAAAAACTCAGCCCTACCGAAGCGCGTACCGAATCTGGTCTTTTATATTTTATGTCTAAAACCGAAGATAATTTATCCCCGTAACGCGCTTCAAAACCACCAGAAGAGAAAGATAAATCTCGGATCAAATCTATGTTGGGAAAACTCAATCCTTCCTGTTGTCCTGTTCTGATTAACTGCGGACGGTAGATTTCAAAATCATTGACATAGACTAGATTCTCATCGTAATTACCTCCTCGGACATTATACTGAGAAGACAACTCTCCACCCGTTCCACCACTGGTTCCGAGTGCAATGTGGGGAAGTACGCTTTCAAAATTTCCAGAGACAGTTGGTAATAATTTTAATTCAGTGACCTCTTCTTTGATCATACCTGCTTCTTCCAAGCGACTTTCGGTGACCTCAATTTCCACCGCTGATTCTGCGGGAGCCATCGAGACATCGACCTTTCGGGATTTTCCTGCTGCTGTGGGCGAAACCGTAGTGGACAATTCTTCATAACCAATTCGCGTAAAAACAATAGTGACCGCTTCGTCGGCAGGGACAACGATTGAGTAGGTTCCTCTATCGGTCGAGGAAATACCATTATTGGTGCCTTTGACAAAAACTGTAACAAACTCTACCGATTGTTCGGTGGTGGCATCTGTAATGGTACCGTAGATCGTTGCTTTGTCTTCTTGTCCATAAAGGGAAATATTGGTAAACAAGAAAATGAGGGGTAAAATATATTTCATAAGGGATTGTTGATTTGTTGAACTGTTGATTTGTTGAATCGGTAAGCGTCATATTTGGAATTCAATTAAACGATTTAACAACCTGCCTGTCGGCTCAACGATTCAACATAATATAGCTACGTTGACCCAGTTTTTTGGTTACGGCGAGAATCATTTAATACTCAGATCACTTGTATGCAACGTCTCTCAGGCAAACAAAGTGTCCTTTCCGATCGCTTTAAGTCGAGAAATGGCGTCCAGCGGATGTTCTGCTTTAAATACGCTACTACCAGCTACGAGCACGCTGGCACCAGCTTTAAGAATGGCTTCGGCATTTTGTAAACCTACGCCACCGTCTATTTCAATGACTGTAGAAAGGTTTCTGGTAGTAATTTTTTCTTGAAGCTTACGAATCTTATTGAGGGTCTGATAAATGAATTTTTGACCACCAAAACCGGGATTGACTGACATGATCAGTACTAGATCCAATTCTTCGAGGACATCGTCTAGTAAATCCACAGAAGTATGCGGATTGAGCGCAACGCCTGCTTTGGCACCCGTGTCTTTGATTTGTTGGATCGTACGATGGAGATGAGGGCAAGCTTCGTAATGAACCGTAATCACATCTGCACCTGCTTCTCGAAAGGCCGTAATATATTTTTCTGGTTCGACAATCATCAGATGGATGTCTAGTGGTTTGGTACAAACCTTTTTGACGGCTGAGATAATAGGCATCCCAAAACTAATATTAGGCACGAACTTACCGTCCATTACATCGAGGTGAAACCAGTCGGCTTCACTGTCATTGATCAATTGACAAGCATCGGCTAAATGGAGAAAGTCAGCGGCTAAGAGGGAAGGGGCAATTAAGTGTTTTTGCTTCATGATGCAAAAATAAACAATCCCGACAAAATCTGCCCGTCCGCTTTAGTTCGCTTCGCTCATGAATCTCCTTCGTCGATTTCGCGGTGCCTTCGCGGTTCTCTCAACTTAATGCATTGTCATGCATTACCCTTCGGGATTGTTCGTTCATCCTCCTTCGTTGGGATCAGTCAGTTATACAAAGACAATCTGATCTTCTGTCAAAATGGGTTGTCGTAGATATTTTAATAATAGCTGCACTACGGCCAGTGTATCCTTTTCACAATAACGAGCAATCCGGTCTAGATCCTTATCTTGCCAATAGACTCGACCCACCTCACTACCGTCAATATCGTCTTTGGGAGAAGGAAAGCCGAAGCAGGCGGCAAGCAATTTGAGTGAAGTATAGTTTTTATAATCTCCAAATTTCCACATCTCTAAGGTGTCCAGCAGGTGCTTGGTTTCCCATGGCTTTTTACTGGAGATATCCATTGTGCGAGGAAGCTCGATTTGATTGATCAACATTCGGCGACACATATAAGGGACATCGAATTCTCGTAGATTATGTCCACAGAAATAATGTTGGTTTGGATTACTATAATATTGATTGACCATTTGCGCGAAGTCACGGAGGAGTTCCGCCTCATCGTCACTAGCAAAAGACTTGAGTCGTATACCGAGTTGTCCCTTGGTACGCGTCACCACGCCGACCGAAATACAGATGATTTTACCGAACTCTGCATAAATACCCGCTTTTTCGGGATAGGCAGCAACGGCTTGTTCTTCGGTGATGGGTTCGTCATATTGTCTTAGAACCTGACGGGTTTTTAATTTCCATAAACCTTGAAAGGTTTCGTCAAGATGATCGTAAGTAGGATGTCCGGAAACCGTTTCAATATCGAGAAAAAGTACTTTAGTGAGATCGAGATTGTTGTACATAGTATGTTGGTTATGGTAGTTTTTTATCAGCCTGTTAGCTGGTTGGCCTGTTGGCTTCCTTCTATCGCAATACTATTATTGAAGGATGCTGACCAATCACCAGGATAACTTTTTGACTTTTTTAAGATAATGTAGGATTTAGGGAAGCCAACTAGCTAACAGGCTAATAGCCAACCAGCCATTAAAGGTATAAAAAATCTCAAATTATTCAACACTGCTTCTACCACTAGATATTTTCCCTAAATTTAGCTAGGGGTTTTCCATTAAAAGGTATTTGTTTAAAACCGTATTAACACCCAATTTAACTGAAAATCAAGGGTTTAGAGCAACAAAACTTGCTTTGCATCGCTTTATCATTGTACATTTGTAATAACGAAGTATTCATACTTTTTTAAAAAATAATTTCAAACAAACCTGAGAAAACCAATTAACATCAGGATTTTTAAACCATAGGCTCTATCCTTTTTTAGAATACAGCCTAAAGTAAAAATTATCAATTATGAGTTTTTCAAAAGATTCAAAACAACGTTTAACAGCCATTGGAGCAGTAGCTATTGTTGCTTTATTAGGTATCTGTGCTTTTTTGATGTTTCAGAATGTTAATAACAACCAAACGATCGCTCAACAGGAGGTAAAGATCGACGAAGCAGAAAAACTAAAGCTCGAACTAGAAAAGCAATACTACGCTTCTCTTTCTGAATTAGAAGAAATGCGCGGTAGCAACGAAGAGCTAAACGCATTGATCGACCAGCAGAAAGTAGAATTAAAAGAGCAAAAAGATAAAATTGCTCGTTATATCCGTCAAGGAAAATCTACTAAAAATGATCTAGCAAAAGCAAGAGAAGAAATGACCAACCTCCGAGTTCAAATGGACGGTTATATTTCTGAAAACAATAAACTAAAAGCGGACAACGAGATTTTAGTTCAGCAAAACGGAGAGCTAAATGCAGCTAAGGTTTCACTAGAAGGCGAAGTAGCTACAGCTAAAGTAATGAACGAAGAATTAGTAACGGCTAAAGCGGCTTTAGTAAGCCAAAAAGAATCCTTGGAAACGGAAAATGCTTCTTTGAGTGATAAAGTAAATATCGCTTCCGTAGTAAAAGTAATGTCTGTAAAAGGAGAAGGTTTTAAAATCCGTAAGAGCGGAAAAGTAAAAGGTAAAAGTAGAGCTAGTGCGGTCGATAGACTTAGAGTTTGTTTTGATGCTACAGACAATGCAGTAGTGGAAGGTGGAGTAGAAAAATTCTATGTACGTATCCAAAATCCGCTAGGCGAAACTTTAGCGGTAGAAGATTTGGGCTCTGGCATCCTCACCTCTAATGCAACAAACGAAGAAATTCGTTACACAAAAGTGAAAGAAATTGATTACAATAACGAAACAACGGAAGCTTGTATGCTGTGGGAACCAAACACAGAATTCCAAAAAGGAGAGTACAAGATTGAAGTTTACAATAAAGGCTTCTTAGCTGGAAAAGGTAGCTTCCAATTGAAATAGTAGCATTCTTAAAAGGTTAGTGATTTGAGGTCATTTATTTCGATTTCAAAGCACGCACATCCCAAACACACATACACCCTGAACACCATATGGTGGAAGGCTGATTATCCTCGGATAGTCAGCCTTTTTTATTGAACCAAGTATAGAATTTTTCGTTAGATTCCTTGAAATATATTTGTATATTAAATTTCTAAAACCAAGAGAATCGGAATTTTAGGATCGATTAAAAAATAAGTTATAAAGGTTTGAGTTGATTATTTTGTG
>CAZYAC010000108.1:0-8162 GCA_964645475.1 uncultured Saprospiraceae bacterium
TCGCTTTTTCAATCAAACCCTCCGCCTTATCATCTGTTTGTTCGCGAATAAAATCAGCTAATAACTCCGTGGTGGATTTACCACTATTAGACCAACGCTGCGTGTCATGTTCCCGATCGGATAGCGCGAAGATTCTTTTTCCATGAATTTGCAGCGCCTCTTCAAAAATCAATTCTAGTTTACGTTGGGTAAGGGCGATGCTTTGTAGATTTTGAATCTGGTGGAAATAAAGACTGATAATGGCATCCTTGTGTGGATTCGACTTTGCCAATTCTATTAATTCATTTTCAATGGCTTCTACTGTTTTTTCTTCACATTTTTTGATGTCAAAACGCATCCAAGGTCGAGCTGGTACAGGATAAAAGATCGGTTCTACTGGTTTATCTTTATCTAAATTAAGTACGCAGAATCCTTTGTCTTTCCCTGCCTCTGTATCACTCATACGCTCCGTAGAACCGACATACCATGCTTTTTCAAGGACACTTACTTTTTGGAAATTATGCCAATGTCCAAGCGCTACATAGTCAAATTTATTCAATAATTCCAAGCGCTCTGGTGGATAGAGTTGTTCCCCAAACTCTTCCATGATATAGCGTTTGCCAATAGACGTATGTAAAAGAATAATGTTGAATTTCCCAGGAATTGGATCAATTTTGTCCATCTCGGTAAGCAAGACTCGTTCGTCATTAATATGAGGGAGTCCATGCACAACGAGGTCGCCAAAAGTAAAAGTTTGATAACCTTGTCCAAAAATGGGATGAATACTTTTAATGGTTTTAAAAGCCTTTAGAATAGGACTGGTATAAATGGTTTTCGGAGTTTCATGATTACCCGCAATTACCACGATTGGGATATTGGCAGCAGCTAGTCGATTCATCTGTTCCAAGGCAAAGATCATAGGGCGGTTGGGCGGAGAAGGACGATGAAAAAAGTCGCCAGAATGAATGATCAAATCTGGTTTAATTTTTAAAGCTTGGTTGATCACAAATTGGAAAGTATCATAAAAGTCTTGCTCTCGTAGGTTGACACCATTGAGGCCTACTTTGTCTAGATCATTAAACCCAAGATGGGTATCGGAAAAATGTAATATTTTCAATTGTTGATTTGTTGATTTGTTGAATCGTTGAGATCTGTCGATCGAATGAAAGTCAGTAATTCATGAATTATTTTGAAAGTTAGAATAAATTGGGTAATTAACCTAAAAAATCCCATAGTCGTAGACTATAGGATTTTTTAATAGGCAAAATATTTAACGCTTACAATTTTGAAATTTTTCTAGTAAAATCAGAAAGACGAGCAGAATAACCTGCTTCGTTATCGTACCAACTTACTACCTTTAACATGTTGTCTTTAACCTGAGTTAGAGAGCTGTCAAAAATAGAAGAATGCTTATTACCTACAATATCAGAACTTACTAAAGGAGCCGTGGAATATTCCAAAATTCCTTTAAGTTCTTTTTTTGCAGCGGATGCAAACTTACGATTCACTTGATCGGCGGTTACTTTCTTATTGATCTGAACATTTAATTCTACAATAGAACCTGTGATAATCGGCACTCTGAAAGCCATTGCGAACATTTTTCCTTCTACTTCAGGATAAACCTTACCTACGGCAGTTGCTGCACCGGTAGAAGTAGGAACGATATTAAAAGCTGCAGCTCTTGCTCGTCGCATATCACGGTGAGGAGCATCTTGAATTCTTTGATCAGAAGTATAAGCGTGAGTAGTGGTCATAGATGCTATGTTGAATCCCCAGTTTTCGTTGATCACTTTACAAAGTGGAGCAAGACAATTGGTGGTACAAGAAGCGTTAGAGAAAATTTTATTTTTCTTATTGATTTCTTTGTCATTCACGCCCAAAACAATCGTTTGGATACCGTCGCCTTTACCAGGAGCGGAAAGGATGACGCGCTTTGCTCCTGCCTTTAAATGAAGTCCTGCTTTATCTTTGTCACGGAAAATTCCAGTACATTCCAATACTACATCTACTTTCATCTTTTTCCAAGGTAACTTTGAAGGGTCTCGCTGGGTTAAAGCAGTAATTTTTCTTCGACCGATCGTAATAGATTTTTCATCAGAAGAAACTTTTCCGTCGTACATTCCTTGAGCTGAATCGTACTTGAAAAGGTGAGCGAGTGTAGCGTTGTCCGTTAAGTCGTTAATTGCTACAACCTCCACATCTCTTGCTTCTAGCAAGTTTCGTAAAGTTAATCGGCCAATTCGTCCGAAGCCATTAATTGCGATTCTTTTTCGAGCCATAATACAGTTGATAGTTTGTCACCTAGTTATAAGACTTTGCTTAATAAAGGCTATAGGTGTAAGTGTAAAAATAAATTAGCGGCAAAAATAAGCATTTCATGGGTGATAGGGAGGTAATAGTAAGAAAATTTTATTTTTGTCTTTGAGGAGATGTTTAAATACAATCAGAATTTTTGTTACGCGAAAATTATTCCCGTTTTTACCTTTCAAAACGAATCCTTATGAAAAATCTTTGCTATCTAATCCTTCTTTTTATTCTTGGAGCCTGCCAGTCCGCTCCCCAACCCTTAATGGAAAAAATGATTCTCCCCAAATGGGAATCCTATGATGAGTCAGAACAAATAACACTTAACGAAAAACACGAAAATTCCCGGATGAGATACAAACTTATTCAGTCTAAATTTATGGATAAAAATAAGCTGTGGCAACGGCTGAATGGTCAGCTAGATAATTTTTCGGAAGAAGATTACCAGCGTTTAAAACCGTTGATCTTAGAACAGGATATTAAAATCTTACAAAAAAACATTGCTACTGGAAAATTCAATTATGAACAATTGACGCAATGGTATTTGTATCGGATTCTAAAATATGAAAATGATCCAGAATCGACGCTACATTCCATTATCGACCTCAATCCTAATGCGGTGGCTATCGCCCGTCAGTGCGATCAAGAAAAAAATAATAACCAACATCCGATTTTTGGAATGCCGATTCTAGTAAAGGATAATATCAATACAGAGGGTATGACAACAACCGCTGGAGCAGAAGTACTAAAAGACAACCAGACTAATGATGCTTTTATTATTCAACAAATAAAAAATAAGGGAGGAATTATTCTAGGTAAAGCCAATCTTAGTGAATGGGCTTATTTCTTTTGCGAAGGTTGTCCAGTTGGATATAGTGCTGTTGGTGGTCAAACATTGAATCCCTATGGACGTCACCTTTTTGAGTCCGGTGGTTCTAGCGCAGGAAGTGGAACCACCATGGCGGCCAATTATGCAGTTGCGGCTATCGGTACAGAGACGGCGGGCTCCATATTATCTCCCTCTAGTCAAAACTCTATTGTGGGTTTAAAGCCGACCATTGGTTTACTGAGTCGAGGAGGAATTGTACCCATCTCAAGTACCCTCGATACGCCTGGGCCGATGACTCGTAGTGTGGAAGATAATGCCATTTTATTATCAGCCATGTTGGGTAAAGATTCTGCTGACCCAGCCACTGAGATCAATCCTATTCAAACAATTGAATGGGATAAAATTCAAAATCAGAATTTGAGTAAGCTTCGATTGGGTGTGAACGAAGATTTTCTTTCTGATTCGATATATAAATTGACGACTGAAAAACTAACCGCAGCAGGCGCCACCCTTATTAAGTTTAAGCCTGAGGACATTAGGTTTCCTGATTTTGTTACTTTTTTAAATGCAGATATGAAAAAGGATCTACCTAGTTATTTAACAACTGCGGCGGGACCTTCGGTAACTGTTCGATCCGTAGCTGATGTAGTTGCCTATAATTTAAAAGATACCCTCCAACGAATTCCTTATGGACAAGGATATTTTGATGGGATTGTAGCAGAGGATATTTCAGAGGCTGATTTTACAAAAATGAAAAAGGACTATAAATCTAAAGCACAAGCTTTTTTTGAGAAACCGATGAATGAGCATCAGTTAGATGCTATTTTATCTATTAATAATTATAGTGCAGGTCAGGCAGCTATGGCTCAGTTTCCATGTTTGACGGTTCCAATGGGCTATAAAGAAAGTGGAGAGCCCATAAGCCTGACTTTTATTGCCAAGCCTTGGGAAGAAGAGAACTTGCTACGTATTGGGTTCGCATTTGAGCAATTGACCAAGATTCGGAAGATGCCAAATGGGTATAATTAGCGTAAAATCACTTACGTCTCCTTATTTCGGTCGTTTTCGATGATAGAAAACAAATCCATTCTTTCTTCCGATTTCTTTGACGTCGGGGTAAGCAGTCATTTGACCTACACGGTGGATTTTGATGAGGAAATATGCGTCCTTGTCAATCGGACCTTTGAGTAACCATTGTTCTCCATATTCAGGAAGATGTGTTAAATTTTTTCTTTTCCCATAAAATAGCTGACCATAAGATTTGAAAAATAAAGGTTCGATATAGACATCTTGGTTTGCTTTAGACTCGTAAAAATCCATGGCGGCCGCTTGGGAGTATTGTTCGATATTATTGATAAAAAAGACAAGTGTGAAAAATATAAAAAAGGCATTTCCTAAAAATAGGGCATAAATGCCATTTTCTCTTTTTTCCCATTTATAATATTTAAAAAATAGAAATAGGCTTACCGCTAAAATAATTCCAGGTAAGAAAGAAAAGACTGACCAATTCACCGTGGCTTCTAAGTTCGCTCTGGCAAATGGCTTTTTAAGCAGGGGATATAGCCACTCCGGATTTTGACCAATAAAAGGAGCTAAGATGACCGCAATGATAAATAGAGCACCTAAAAACAGAATCCCGAATTTCATCCAGCGATTTAGTGTAATCTTTCCTTGAATTATTTCAAAGATTACTTTGGTCGCTAAAAAACTCAGTGGAAAATAACACATGGAAGAGTAATGGACAATTTTGGATTTTACGATGGTAAATAAAATCAAAACCACCCAGAATAATATTTTCATCCATAAAGAAAAATTCTCTTGGAAGTCATAAGTCGGCTTTGGCATCTTAAAAAAGGAACGAATCGCAAAAATCGAAGCTGGAAAACATCCAACTAATAATACCACAAAATGATATCCTGGAAATCCTTTATGTCCTGCGTCCGGTGTACTGAACAACCGAAACTGATATTTATTAAATTCTACAATAAACCAAGGACCATTTAATAGGGTTTCTATGCCATACCAACTCAAGGTCACGAGCGATGCTGCAATAGAAAAAAATAGAAATTCAGGAATGTTAACATACATCCGTAACCGTTGGTAAATCCAGTAAATGAAGAAGCAGAGACAAACAATTAGATACGCTACTTGCCCTTTTGTAAGCACACCCATTCCCACAAAAAATCCAGCCCAAAATAAATAGGTCCAACGATTTTTGGTTAGGTTAATTTGAGCGGCCATTCCTTCTTTTTTCCAATAAAAAAGGATAAAAATATAAAGTCCTAAAAAGATAAAAAGATTGAAAATAGGATCAATAATTCCAGACCGGAAATAGAGATGGGGCAAGGTAGTGCCAAGATAAACGGTTGCCCATAAAAAGCCAAATTGTCTATGGTATAGACGTTCCCCAATCTTATATAAAATTCCTAAAGTAATCAGTCCACAGATTGCATTCGGTAATCGTGCCGCAAAAGCATCGACCCCAAAAATTTTCATGGCAGTAACTTGACACCAAAAGAAAAAGGGCGGTTTTTCCCAAAAAGGTTTAAAGTTGACATGGACACGAAAATAATCCCCTAGTTCGAGCATTTCCCGACTGATTTCGGCAAAATTGATTTCGTCCCAATCAAAGAGTCGGACACCTCCCAAAAACGGAATGAATAAAAGTGCACTTAAAATGAGCAGGGGCCAGAAAGGATAAGGATTAAGGCGGTTTTTCATTTTTTGCGGTTAAACCGATTGAGGAATTTACTGATGGTATCGTCGTTTAAACCAAGTCTTCTTTTTAGGCTTGTATAAACCGCAATAAGTTGTTTGTCAATCCAAATGGGAATGGCTTTTAGTCCATCACCGGGTCGTGCCTTATAATTTGTAGAACGTAAAACGGGTGCTTCTTTTTCTTCTGTAAAATAGTACAGTGCAATGGATTTACGGGTCATATCTTCAGGGCATAGAATTGTTTCTGGGACTCCATGATAGGAATCTTCGTCCGTATTAAAAATCACACAACGATTAAAGAGCGGAGCAATTTTCTTTTCGCAACGAGCCATATCTCGCGACCATAATTCAAGATGACCATTATAAGATTCTTCCCATTTTTCGTTTAAATATAACAAGAGGTTTACTCTTCGACGCCAGTGTCGTTTATGGGGATGAACGGTAAAATCAGCATGGACGTTCAGGAAACCACCGCGGCAGGTTTGATGTAATCCACCTCCTTCGAGTGAATCATCAGCCAGTAAGTTGGGTATACCGGTCAATCGAGAAATAAAGTCGACCGTATCTGGATGATTAAGTGTCTGAATAACTTCTCGAATATAAGGAGGCATCAAGTCAAATTTGTTGAGGCCATGTTTTTTTTCATTAACATGGAGATAATGAATCCAACCCTCGTCTTTTACCGCAGGAAACGCAGCCATTGCCGTTTTTGCAGAAGTATTTGGTAGGAAATTATCCAAAATAATGTATGGATAGGGCTGTTCATGCTGATAATTAAACTCACCGAGCGCTAGTTGGTTTTCCCAATAATCTAAATCAAAAATAGGAGCGGCTGTCTTGTCCATCGTTAAATTCCAATTCAAAAGCTTAAAATTTTTTTAGCTCAAAAATAAACTTAATTTCGTTTGGTTTTATTATCTTTTACCCATCATAAAAAAATATAAAATATAAGCTCATGAAAATGTACACACTACCTTCCCTGATTATTATATTATTAACTTTTTCTAGTAGCCTTTTTGCCCAAAATGTTAGTGTTTTGCCTACCATTAAAGACAATAGCATGTTTAACGAAAATTCGTCAAAATCCTTGGGTGATGGTAATATATTCGCTGGTACCACCTGTAATGGACATATCCGAAGAGCTTTGATACAATTTGATGTATCTGCCATACCTAGTGGTGCCACCGTCACAGAGGTTGAATTGAAACTAGGTGCGGAGAAATCTCAAAACGGTGGTGATGGAGTGATTGATATTTATGGAGTCACCCAAGAATGGGGAGAAGGTACATCTTCTGCTTCTGGCGGCGGTGGCAATGGTGGCTCAGCTGTAGCCCCTGATGCTACTTGGACGGATGCCATGTTGGGAACCTCCATCTGGAATACGGCTGGAGGTGATTTTAATCCAGCGCTACTTTCTTCCAGAGTAACTACAGAAGAATTCCAAACAATTAGTTTTCCTTCTTCAGCTAATTTTAATAGTCAAGTAGAAGCTTGGGTAAATGATCTGTCCACGAATTATGGTATTCTGGTCATTGGTGTAGAAGATGCGAATTGTTCTGCGTATCGCTTTGGCTCTAAAGAAGACGGTACAGCACCAGAATTGGTCGTAACTTGGAGCAATCCTGGTTGTAACCCACCAGAAACAAATCTTTTTATTCAAGCCTGTGAAGCTTACACGTTCCCAGGTGGTTCAACCTATAACATATCTGGAACTTATCAAGAGATAGTGCCTGGACCGAACAACTGTGATTCTATATTTAATATCGATCTCCTCGTTTTTCAAGATGTTGAAATACAAATTGTTAATACTTTGTGTGAAGGATCAACATTTACTTTAGGTAGTACTGTTTTCGATGTGAACAATCCCTCAGGCACCGTAGCCTTTCAAACAGTCAATGGTTGTGATTCTATTTATAATGTTGATCTGACATTTGAGCCAGCTTCAGACACGTTAATTCAGGAATTTGCTTGTTTGGGAGATAATTTTTCGATTGTTGTCAATGGTACCGTTTACGATGAAGATAACCCGACTGGAATGGAGGTATTCGAAGGTATTGATGTGAATGGTTGCGATTCTATTGTGAATGTTGATTTGATTTTTAATGCGCCTTCTACCAGTGAAGAAGATTTTTTGACTTGTGATGCTTCCACACCTCCTTTCATAACTGAAGTAATTGAAAACGGAGGATTTAATGGCTGTGATTCCATCATAACTTTTACGACCATTTATTTACCGATTGATGAAACAGCTCTATTTGTTGCTAGTTGTAATCCGGATGAAGTGGGAGTAGAGATGATTACCTTAATTAATCAGTTTGGTTGTGATTCTATT
>CAZYAC010000108.1:8262-13752 GCA_964645475.1 uncultured Saprospiraceae bacterium
TCAGAATGTTCGATGATCACGGTAGTTGGTACAGAAGATGTTTGGTTTTTTGATCAGTTATCCTTATCACCTAATCCAACGGACGGAGACATTCGCTTGACCTTTGGAGATTTAGAAAATGTAAATATTCGGGTGGTAGATTTGACAGGTAAGGTTATGTCGGAAAAGTATAGTCTGAATGGTGGAACGGAAGATTTGCAGATTGATGGTCCGGCTGGGTTGTATTTTGTTGGAGTAGAGGTGGATGGTGAGTGGGGTTGGATGAAGGTGGTTGTGACTGAGTAGTGCCATTTGAAACTTCAAAAACAACTTCAACCTCAACCGCAAAACATAAAGACAATTACTTGTAGGCGACTGATAATCAAGTTAAAAAAAAAACACTTCTTTTACGTTAGAGGGAAATTTAAGGTTGATTTTGAAGTTGAAAAACACAAAATTTAGAACAGTCCCCCAGTCAGTTTAAAATTTTAATCTGCCGCACCCAACGCTTTTAATAAACTTAACCGTCTAGCTACCTAATAACACTAATATTAAAAAAGACTACTCCCAAACCTTTAACAACAAAAATATGAAAAAGCATTCATTCTCTCTTTTTCTTTCAATCCTTATGGTTTTCAGTTTTTTAATTACCTCTTGCTCAAAAGATGAACCTATTATAATACCGGAAACAGTAGTTTTTGAAAATCAAACATTTACTTTATAATACTAACATCTCCATTGTACATTTTAACAACACCATCTACAAATTGAATTTCTAAAGTATAAACAAATACTCCAGGATTCATAGCTTGACCTTTCAATGTTCCATCCCAACCAACGCTTGGATCATTTATATTGATGTTATTGGCCTCATATACCAGTTCTCCCCATCGATCAAATATTTTAAAATTAGTCACTAATCTAACGGAATTATCTCCGTTGGCGAAAAAGGAATCATTGGTGCCATCGCCATTTGGAGAAAAGGCATTTGGAATGTAAACATTCCTTGGTTTTTCAACTATTATTTGCATCGTATCTATATAGGTACAACCCGTAATAGAATCTACCGTGGTAATTAAATATTCGGCCGTATTATTCGGTTTGCCATAAGGTCTAAGACAATCCACACAATCAAAATATTCAATAGAGGTCCAATTAATTACCTGATTCAACAGAGGAAATAAGACACCATCAATTTTTACACTATCTCCTAACTCAATTGTTTTATCTTCTCCAGCAGAAAGAAATATCTGTGGAGGTTCATAAATATCTATTTCTGTTATCGTTGTACAATTGTTGGCATCTTGGGTAAGTAAGGTATAGATGCCACCACTCAGATTTGGGAAGTTAAGAATGGACGAAAGACTGTCGCCATTTAAGCTATATTCAAAAGGAGGAACGCCACCTGTAACCGTTGAAATTCCGATGGCACCATCTGCTTCGTCAAAACAACTTACATCTTCCTGATCAATGATTACGGTTAATGGATCTGGTTCATCAATGATAATTTCTGTTTCGTAAGTACAGTTATTGTCACCAGAAATGGTTACCTGATAAGTTCCTGGTGATAAATCGGTTAAGTCAGGAAGTGTGATATTATTTGACCAGTTAAATTGATAGTCATCTGTAATTGAGGTTGGCGTTATGGCCGTAATACTTCCGTCGTTTTCTCCATTGCAAAGGATGTCAGTTTGTTCAAAGTCCACAAAAGGAGTTGGAGAAAAACCAATATATACACTATCGGTTCCAATACAACCATTTTCAAAACTAGCAGTGACCGAATACAAACCTTCTGTGGTGACCATATAGGTAGGTGTTGTGGAAGCATCCTGCCAAGTCCAATTCGCTGGCTCAAGGGTAAAAGGTATTAAGGTTACTTCCGTTCCTTGACAAACGACCATATCGTCTCCTAGCGATAAGGGAGGAGTTTGTTCAAAATTGATATTTATTTCGTCCATCGTCTCACAGCCATCGATACCGGTCACGGTTACGGAATTATTACCAGACATGGTGACCTGAAGACTTGGATCGGTGCTCCCATTACTCCATTCGTAGCTAGCAGCATCAGGTAAAGTAGCATCTATAGTAAAAGAATTTTCATCACACACTACTTGGTCATCGCCAAGGTCGAGCATAGGTATGGATGAATAGGTAACAAATATGCTATCCGCACCGATACAACCGTTTGAGAAATTAACAGTTATCCAGTATAACCCTTCATTAGTGATGTTATAAGTTGGGTTATTAGAACCATCTTGCCAAGACCAACTATCGGCATTGGAACTGAGGGGGGCTAAAGTTAGATTTTCATCTTCACATAGTAAGGTGTCAGGTCCTAATGTTAAATCAGGGGTTTCGGCAAAATTGATATTTAGGTCGTCTATACTTTGGCAACCGTCAATATTCGTCACGGTTACCGCATAGTTCCCGGAGGTGGTAACAAGGACACTGGCATCGGTAGTCCCATCGCTCCATTCATAGCTAATAGCATCTGGTAAAGTAGCATCTAAAACCAAGGAATTTTGATCACACACTACTTGGTCAACACCGAGGTCCAAAGTGGAAGTGTCAAAAAAGGAAATCACAAATGAGTCCCGTCGGGAACATGCACCGATATTAACATCTACCCAATAAGTACCCGAACCAATTGCATCAAAGGTTGGATTACTAGAACCATCTTGCCATTGATAAGTAGCATTAATTGTCGTGGCATCTAAAAAGAGACTGGTTTCTCCATCGCAGACCAAGGTATCTAATAAGGTCGAATTATTATCTAGAACATCAATTTGTAAAAGGAAAGTATCTCTTTCATTACAAGCATTGGGATTAATTGCTATTTGGCTTACTATATAAGATCCGCTTTCTGTAAAAGTATAACTTGGATTTTCTTCTGTTGAGGAATCGCCAGTACCAAATTCCCATTCAAAAGTTACCCCATTGACACCAGAATAATTAAAGTCAATTGTCAATGGAACACATCCGCTGGTAGGGGCATCTATAAACGCAGAAGCAGTGACGGTTTCTATTTCAAAATCAACTTTAAAAACACCTATAGAACAATTGAGACTATTGACATTTGAATAGGCATTGGGAAGCGTATTCATTACATTGCCATTTGGAACACAAGAACATACTGCTTGATAAACCACTCCTGATTTATCAAAACGACTGGTTCCTCCATCTACATGATTTGAATTTCCGTAGTAAGTTCCATATTCTAAGGCGGTGGCGTTAGGAGATAACTTTACTAAATAAAAATAATCGTCACCGAAGGGTTCTATGGCATCATTCGTCGTAGGTAATCCACTTTCGGCACCATATCCAGAAAAGTAAATACCATTACATTTATCCACCATATAGGCCACCGGAATAAAGTCAAAGCCAAAAGAACTTCCAGTTCCGATGACCGTACTATAAATCCGTTGACTTAAATCTGAGGTAAAACCGGCTAAGAATTGTCTGCTTCCTTGATTAAAAGAATAGGTGTTTGGTGTTATCTCAATTACACCTGTAGTTTGACCATAAATGTGCACATTATCATCCTCATCTAAATCGACGAAATAGCTATAGTCATTTCCCGTGGAGCCAAAAAAAGTACTATTTTGGATATTTTCACCATCACTTGATAACTTAACCACAAAAGCAGAAGCCGTCCCTCCAGGCCAATTGGGTTCGTAACCGCCCGTCCCAATGGGGAAATTTTGACTTCCCGCCATACCAGAAACTATAACTTCTCCATTATCCAACACTCTGATTCCAAGACCTACATCAATCGACGAGCCGCCCAGATAGGTAGACCAAAATAAGGCAGATAAATCGCTATTAAGTTTTAAAGCCACTACATCTTGGACACCATTGTTCGTGGTTTGAAAAGCATCCTGGGTAACCGGAAAATTATTAGAAAGGGTAGAAGAGGTGACATAAATATTATTTTGAGCATCAAGGATGATTTCACCTCTATTCGCATCGTTTGAATTGGGTGCCGATTGGTTGATTCCATCCTCATCATTTCCACCTAAATAAGTAGAACCGATTAATCCACTTCCCTCGGTATTTAACTTAGTAACGACAATTTCTGAACCTCCATTATTATTGGTTTGAAAAGCATTACTGGTAACCGGATAATTGGAAGATCTTGAAATTCCATAAATACATAGTTGACCATTGAAGTCTACGACCATACTATGTGGTTGATCTGTGGAATTTCCACCTATGTAAGTAGCATATATTTGTTGACTTCCATTTGGATTATATTTTGTAACGGCAATATCACGTGCTCCTCCACCAAAATTGGTTTGGAAAGCGCCCATGGTTGTTGGGTAGCCTACATCAAACGAGGCTCCTCCAGCATAAATGTTTCCAGCATTATCAAAAGTTGCGGTAAAACCCCAATTATCTGAAGGCGCACCAGAAATCGTAGCAGCAACAACAACGGGATCAATGATCAAAGGATAAGCGGAATCGTAGTCTTCGGGAAAATGAAAAGAGACAATATTATTTTCTAACTGGTAATTACAAGCAATCGCTACTTCTTCTCCATTGATCATTTGATAAGCATAAGGTTGTTGTTCTTTTATTTGCGTGACCGAAGTTTCCACGAGTAGATTTCCTTGATCGATTGATAAGCCATGTGTTCCGTTATATTCCAATTGGATGATACTCGGATCAACACCTGGCGCTAAAATAAAATCATATTTGAAATTTCCTTCTTGACTATACGCGGTCATATCTACTCCGCTATACAAGTCTTTGTAAACGACACCATGAAAAACAGGAACATTCCCCGCCCAGCGTTTTTCGTCATTCCCTTTAAAATAATTATGATATACTTTTTGTTTACCTCGACCGCTAATCTGAGGATTAGGAGCGGCACCTAGAAAATTGACTTGGTAGGCATGATTGTTCCAAGTCATCGTATCTGTTCCAGGTTTATTATGATGTAATTTATCTAGAATAGTCAAATCATGAAAATGCCATGTTAAAGCATTTTTTTCCAAGTATAAGGCATTGATTCCTCCTATTTCTACCTTATAGGATACCTTAGGGTTCCATTGGTTTTTATTGGGAATAAAAAGCAATGCTTCTTTTTCCGTAGAATGATCGTGGAGTGAAGAACAACTTTGCCCAGATAGGTTTAATGAAATAAAAGAAAATAGAAGAATTGTAGAATATAGCGCACGCATTCGTTTTGTCATAAGTAACTAGTTAATTAGTAGTAATAGCTTAATATTAGAATGGGGTGTTTTAGATCGTTCACAGTATAGATATTTTTTTTTATTTTTCATATGTTTTTTTTGTTAAATATTGACGAGTGGTGATTTTTCGCTAGGGAAAATTAGAATTATTCTTAATAAATTGAGTGTTAGGATTTTGCAAATGGTGGGTGGGGGTGATTGACTGACGAGTGGGGCGGCGGTTATTTAGTAAATTGAATCTATAATGGATTTAAATAACAATAGTTGAAATTTACTAACTTGTAAAAAACAACTTCAGATGAAAAAGAAGAGACGC
>CAZYAC010000109.1:0-13737 GCA_964645475.1 uncultured Saprospiraceae bacterium
ACTTATAACATTTGACTGCTTCTTTTTAATCGATCCTAAGTAATTATATCTACTTTTTGGGTCGGAGCCTTTCCTTCATTTCGTTTCAAGACTTGAGATACTAATCCACTCGCGACCTCTAAAAAGGCTAGACGAGAAGGATTGTCCGGATCGTGCATCACCACCGGACGGCCTTTATCACCACCTTCGCGGATTCCTTGCACAAGCGGAATTTGTCCCAATAATTTCGTTTCGGCCATTTTAGCGAGTCTTGCTCCACCACCTTCACCAAAAAGATAATATTTATTATCTGGCAATTCCTCTGGAGTAAACCAACTCATATTTTCAATGACCCCCAAAATTGGAACGTTTACATTTGGCAATAAAAACATATTAATGGCTTTTACAGCATCTATTACCGCCACTTCTTGAGGAGTGGTAACTGCGAGAACGCCGGTTACTGGAACGGTCTGAACCAAAGTTAGTTGAATATCTCCTGTTCCGGGTGGTAAATCAATAATCATATAATCCAGTGGCGGCCAAATACAATCTGCTAAAAATTGCCGGATGATTCCACCAAGTCTAGGCCCACGTAAAACGACCGCTTGGTCTGGATCAATAATAAATCCCAATGACATCACAGGCATACCATGTGCTCGCAAAGGGGTAAGCATGGCTTTACCGTCTAGGTCCTGAACTTTTGGTTTTTGACCTTGTAAACCTAACATGGTTGGAATGGAAGGACCATATAAATCGGCATCAATTAATCCTACTCGATGACCCTGTTGTTGAAGTGCTAAGGCTAGGTTAACGGAAACCGTAGATTTACCGACTCCACCTTTTCCACTGGCGACAGCGATGATATTGGTCACCTGAGATAAAATTCGAGTTGGCTGCTGGGCTTGTTGCGCTTTTGCAAAATTATGAACGTTAACTTCCGCTGCTGGATAAACAGATTGAATGGCTGCTATGGCCGCAAAATTCAATTCAGATTTACCAGGCATACTTAAGGTCGGTAATTGTATGCTTACATTGATTTGTTTTCCGACGATTTTAAGATCGTGGATTCGTTTACTACTTACCAAATCTTTTCCTGTTTGAGGATCTTTAACGGTTGAAAGAGCCTCCAATATTTTTGCTGATTCCATCTATGTTTAATTTTATCGCAAGTTACTAAGGAAATAGGAAAGGGAAAAACACTAGTAGAAGGAATTGCAAAATACTAGTACCACAAGGAGTAAATAAATGAATATATCGAATTAAAACTTCAACCTCAACCGCAACTTCAATTACAAATTTATAACCTGGAAATTTGCCCTAATTTAGCAGAAAAATCAAGTTGAAGACAAAACCATTGAGATTGAAATTGAGGTTGCTTTTGAGATTAAAAATAGGTGGAGAGAAGTTTTCATCATATACACTAAAACTTACTTCCCAAGGCACTATTGGTCGAGTGGTTGTTGTTCTATTTCTACTCGGAAGACATATTCGGGTTTTACAGGAACTATCAGCTCTTGGGTGACTAGTTTTTCAGGACTATATAATGCGCACATGGTGTTGGCTACATGGTATATATTTTTATGTAAGTGCTTCGGCAAACCAGCTAAAATTCCAGCTAAAACTTCAGGTCTCGGTTTTTCAGGGTTATAAGCATAGTCATGCCAAACAACGATTGTTTTTTCATGTACCAAGTGTCGAAAAACTTTCTCTGTATCATTTTTTATAAATTCAAAAGTATGATCCCCATCAATAAAAATGAGGTCAAACTTTTGTTCTAAACCCTTAAAATCAAAATTCCGAGAGTCTCCATAATGGTGCTTGATATTCGGAGTACCTTTAGATAAGATTCCATGCAAATCTGCGTACCGAGTTGGTAATCCTAATTTCAAAATTTGGGCTTTTGATAAATTAAGGGTGTGACATTCAGCTGCATGTTCTGCTACATTAATCACCGATTCTCCTCTCCAAGTACCAATTTCAAAGTATTTACAGTTTTCTATTTTTTCACTTAACCCTACTAGCAAGGCCAGATCAGTTGGTAAGGATCCACCTCCTAAAAAGCTAAAATAATTCAGCGTTTTCGTAAATTTTGGAAAAAGGGTATCCAATCGAACTTGGGGCAGTGGTTTCTCACAATGATAAACATCTTTTAACTGCTTCCACCATCGGTCATCTTCCGCTAATAAATGATTCAGCAACCATGGGTTTTTCAGCAGCATGGTTAACCCCTCTAGCACTTTTTTAGATTTTGAAACTAATGACATTTTCCTTGGTAATTTTCCTTCAAAGCTAGCTAATTTTCTTGTTTTTATTCTTCCGTTTAGTTATTTACCTGTAAAATTATATTTTTTTGATAAAAAAAAATGATAATCTTCATTCCAATCTATTAATAAACCTAATACGCATTAAAAATTATTTAATACAATTGACAAACCTTAATAATTGACATTGTTTAAACCTAGGATTACCTATATTTTCGTCTTAGAATCAAACTGAATAAATTATAAACTAAAACTTATTAATTATGAACAGCCACTCCCTACCTTCAATTATTCGGAATATTTGTTTTATTGCTATCATTCTAATTGGTAGTAGTTCTATATTTGCACAAAAAATCACCTTACAAGGCGCTCAAATTCCTTCCTTTAACCAACAGCTTTCAACACAGTTTTCTGAATATCAAGTGTTTCAAATTGATACTCGTGCATTGGCAATTGAAAACCATACAGCAGATAATTTTCAACTTCAATTAGAGTTGGGAAATAAATATGACTGGAACATAAACCTGACGACAAGTCAGATAATTAGTCCTAATTATCGAGAAATTATTGGTACCGAAAACGGGACAGTTGTTTTACCAAAAAGAAAAAATATTGCTTACACTGGGTACGTCCAAGGAAGCCTCTGGAATCCAAATTGACCCTAGATAATGGCTGGATCATGGGATTTGTTTCTGGTCTAGATGGACAAAAAATTTATATCGAACCGCTGGGTAACCTACAAAATGGCGCGGCTACAAATCAATATCTCATTTATCCTGGTAATGCCGTTTTGAATAATAGCGCCGGAGCATGTGGCTCAATGTTGGCTAACTCAAGGGCTCCAATCCAGGAAGACCAAACACACGATCCTACTCAAAATCCATCTCAGCTTACAAATAACACCTGTACAGAAGTGGACTTCTCGGTCGCTTCTTCATTTGATATGATCAATTCGAACCACGATTCACCTGAGTTGGTGATGAACCACATTATTTCGATTTCCAATATGATGCAAACTTATTTTGAATTCGTTCCTATCCAATATTTACTAAACGATAATTATGTCTCGACTTCAACGGCCTCAGATCCATTTGGGGATACAGATGAGACCAATACTAACACCTTATTACCAGGCTTTGTAGATTGGGCACAAAATTCAGGCGTTTTTTCGGAACATGATGTAGCACAGGTTTGGACAGCAAGAAACATAGAAGGATGTGGAAACGGTATTGGCCTAATTGGATGTGCTTATATCAATGTAATTTGTAATAATTTACGCTATAATATTTGTGAAGATTGGAGACCTAATAGCATAAAGAGTCTATCGGTTTTAAGTGCTCATGAACTTGGACATAACTGGAATTGCTTACATAGTGATATTGGGGAAGCTCCGTTCAACATTATGCGTGGTAGCATAAACAGCAATGCCATTGGTTTTGGACCAAACAGTATGACCAAAATCATCAACACTGTAAATAATTCAGCCTGTCTTTCCAGTTGTGATAATCCACCAGTTGCCAACTGTCCGGCTCAATCTGAATTCCCTTTTCAAGAATGGATAGAAGATCTTAACGTTGGACCGTTATCTAATTTAGGTTCCGGAAAGTTCAGGGATTATTCATCTGCTGGATATTCAGATTATACTGATTTGGAATCAGATCCAATTGATAGAGCAAATCCGGTAGATTACCTATTAAATGCTGGATTTTCGGGAGCGAATCCCGGTGATTATTGGACAGTATTTATTGATTACAATCAAAATAATATTTTCGATTTACCGGAAGAAGAAGTGATCAGAGATCAAGGTACGACTATTAGTGGCTCCTTTTCAATCCCTAACGATGCTGAGAATGGGACCACATTATTACGCGCCATCTTATCAAAAGATGTTTATAGCGGTCCGTGTGACAATCCTGCTTTTGGTGAGGTAGAAGACTATCTAATCGAAATTACTGGAACGCCTCCTCCGACTTTACTACCAGATCTTGCCGTCAGCGGTTTATCCGTCCCCGGCCAAGGCAACACCAATGAAATTGTTGACTATGTAATTACCCTAAGCAATATTGGATATGCTGGAACTGGTGATTTTATTATGGGCGTTTTTATTTCTACGGATGACCAACTTAGTCCAGATGATCTTTTAATCGGAGAAATTCCTACTGGTAATTTTGATCCCTTATTTATTGCCTCAGATGTCTCAGGTGCTTTTAATTTAGCAGGCATCAATGCAGGAGATTATTTCTTGTTCTTCAAAATTGATAAAGATGAGGTAATTACAGAATCCCAAGAAACTAATAATACCATCCGAAGAGAATTCCGAGTATTGGATAATGGAGATGATGAGATTGATTTAGAATTAAGTTTAACAGCAAGTGTTCTTGATCCTGATCGGTTTAGTCGAAGTCGAGTCACCTTAACCTTAACCAATAATAGTGCAAATCAAGCCACCAATATTGTTTCCTTGTTTAATTTTTCACCGAATGATTATGTAGTTGCAGGTGATGGAGCAGTAACCGTCACGGGTGGAGGTACTTTTAGTTCTCTAAGTGGTATTTGGTCTATCCCAAGTTTATCTGCTGGTCAGACTGCAACGGCTTCTTTTGATCTCTTTACCTTATCGGATAATTTTAATCCTTGTGCGGAGGTGGTACTGGCTGATCAACCTGATATTGATTCTACTCCTAATAATGGTCAATGTCCCAACGCAGTCGAAGACGACGAAGCTAATTTAAATTCCATTACACCACCAGAAATCGAGATTGATCTTATCTTAAGTTCATCAAATTTTCCAGAAACGGGTGTATCTAGTAGTGAGTCAACCGGAAGTATGACCTATGAACGAATAGGAACCTCTGAGGATTTTTATAGTATTAATCTAGCCGTTTATTTATCTGAAGACGAAGAGTTAGGGACTGATGATATTCGTATCGGGTCTAGAGATTTAAATTCTAATAGTTCACCCTCTAGCAATACCGTTCCAGTTAATTATGATTTATTCGGCATTCAACCCGGTTCATATACTTTATTTACGGTCCTTGACGGTGCAAATACTATTATTGAATTTAATGAAAGTAATAATACATTGGCTACGCCATTTACGGTAGAAGCTGAAGATATTCCTGATTGTAGTTTCATCATCGGTGGAGACGAGATTTTATGCTCTGAAAATATCGGAGACATGACCCGACTTTATATTCGAGAAGGCGATGTTTTTTTTACAGCGGATCTTGATATGGACGCCAATATCGTAGCCTCCAGTCCGATGATGCCGCTTGTATATGATAGTACCCTAGTTCAGAATGGAATATTAACCCATAAATTGGCTGATGGAACGATCCCTTTTTCAGGTGCCATACCCGCTGATGCTTTAGAATATATTCCGGTACCAACTGCAGCTGCCCTTCTAGAAGATGGTTCCTTTTTAATCGCTGGAGCCGTTCCTATAGAAAACAATGTAGAAACCAGGTTACTAAAATTAAATGCTGATTTAACTTCTATCATTCAACAGAGCGTGTTAAATACAAATTCAGTCTATCCAGCCAATTTAAAAGACGAAGTATCTGCTTTGTATCCACTGGCAAATGGAAAAGTTAAAATCATTTTTACGACTTTTAGTATTAGCTCCATTACGCAAGATGCTAGACTCCGTTTCCAAACATTGGGTCCTAACCTACAATTTCTTAGTGGTATCTCTTTTTTCGAGAGCTCCTTGAATGGCATCACCGAGACTCCTTGTGGAGATCTAATGTTCACTGCCAGAAAAAACAGGGTGACAAATGTGGTGACCGAACTTTCAGATCAACGAATTAGAATTGACAAAGACGGAGAAAAATTTACCACCTTTTTTATTACAGGTACGCTTGAAACTCCGGCTGCAGAGGATAGTCAGTTTACTCGTTTCATTAATAACGAAGATCCAGAATTCAATCTTAATTACACAGATCTATTAGGAAGTCCTTTCCCAACAGAATTAATTGGAAACCTTCCACAATCCAATGGAGATATTACAGAGATTAGTTTTCCATTTTTCAATTATAATTATGGCACACGAAATGGAAACACTGCCATTCTTTATGGTAATATTAATGGTCAAATGACAGCCGTTACAGATTGTGAGATAGAACCACCTATGGATGGTGTGGACATTGCGATTGAGTTAATCGTAAGTGATTCTATGCCTGAAGAGTTTTCTACTATTTCCTATCAAGTGACGGTAGCCAACCAAGGAACAGAGACTGCCACAGGTCTTAGTATTGACTTCGATTATGGAGCACAGGAGGATCCCAAAAAATTGGCTTTGGTGAATAATCCGAATCCAGATTATAACGCTTGGGATGGAATTTGGACAATTGGTACCCTTCCTGCTGGAGAAGCTAGGACTTTTGAATTAGAAGTTTTTGTTCTTCCTGCTGCTGGTCCTTCGAATACTCGAATTGCAGAGTTAAGAGCATTGGATCAAGTGGATATTAATCCCGCCAATAATTTATCCTTAAGTACTATTTTTCTTGATGATGGTGTTACTTTATTAGGAGGAAGTTCGGAAGTAGTTACACTCTCAACCAACGAAGCCAAATTAAGGATCGATAATCTATTCCCAAATCCAACACGCGACCAAATCACCATTGCTATACATAGTCCGGAGACTTTAAATTCAGTTCCATTGCAAATTTTTGATGCCTTTGGTAAAATGATGGAAACTCAAACTATTACTTTAGAGAAAGGGAACAATTTGGTCCGGTTAGATATGCAAGCTTTACCAGATGGAATCTTTCTGGTGGTACTGCCAACTGGTAGTCACCAAAACTTAGTTAAACGATTTTTGAAAATGAAATAAAAAGAAAAGAATAATAATGTCATTCCTTGTTTGTTCTGTAAAATCAGTTTACACACTGGGGATGACATTATTTTCTTTATGAATAGGTTCATTATTGTTAACTTTACTTTATCAAACCTCCAAAGTTGACCTCTGAAACTAGCAATCAACACCACAATACGTTCAACTTTTTCCTGTAAAACTCATTTGATTAAAACAATCTAACACAAACGTTTTCAATCACTTAAGCATAGTTTTCTACAATAAAATTTTCATAAAAACAACTACCATGAAAAAAATTCTAATGGTCCTAGGTTGGTTAAGTCTAATATTTAGCACGTCTTTTTTGTTAAATGGACAAGTTAATTATACGGCCAATGATATAAATGATCCTTACACCGGAGGATTTCGTGCCGGTGTAAATCCAGGCTATCACGGCTCTAACTGGGATAATACAACGCTAGCCGCTCTGGCTGCTGGAAATCCTGCAGCTGGGGTTCCTGGTGTCGGAGTGAGAGCACTTCGTGGTACTTTACCAGAAGGATTCGGATTACAATATGAGTATACCACTTTTACTTCCAATTACGATTTATTCTATGGACTTGGAATGGAAGACAATACGGTTTTCGTGGGATTTGCTGCTGATATTCATCGAGATCCCAACGAGTACTGTGATGGTATTGAGACTGATATGTTTGATAATCTATATGAACCAATTTGGGATAATGGGGAAAATGGCACACCAGTTAATGACAATAATTATTATGCTTTATACCTTTACAATGTTATGCAAGCCATCGGTCATCGCGTCAAATTTTGGGAAATTTGGAATGAACCAGGTTTTGACTTTTCAGGTGCTAAAGGATGGTTGCCTCCTGGTGCTCCTGGCAACTGGTGGGAAAATGAGCCGGACCCATGTGATTATAAATTAAGGGCTCCAATTTTTCATTACATCCGAACTTTACGAATCTCTTATGATATCATTAAAACCTTATCACCAGATGATTATGTCGTAATGTCTGGTATTGGTTATAATAGTTTCTTAGATGTTATTCTTCGAAATACAGATAACCCAGATCAGGGAAAAGTTACCGACGAATTCCCCCTAAGAGGTGGAGCATATTTTGATATTGCTGGTTTTCATGCTTATCCGCACATTGATGGAAGTACCCGATATTATGACAATGATATTCAAGGATTCGTCTATACTCGCCACTCTGATGCAGCCATCGATGGTCTTTTGGAAACACAAGAAGAACGATACCAGATTTTAAAAAGTTATGGATACGATAATACTCCTTATCCTGAAAAAGGCTGGACCATTACAGAAATTAATGTTCCTCGTCAAGCCTTTGGTCAATTCTTTGGAGGAGATCAATTACAAATAAATTATCTTTCCAAACTAATCGTGGCTTCCATGCAAAATGGTATTCACCAAACCCATATTTTCGATATGGCGGAAAAGGAATATTTTGACGAACAGGAAGATTCATTTGATGCGATGGGATTATATGAAAAATTGGAAGACATAATGCCTTTTGAACAAGTCATAACCAATGGAGGAATCTCCTATAAAACTACTTCAGATTTTCTTTTTGAAACTACTTATGATGAGGCGAAAACCAACGATATGAATCTACCAGATGATATCGGTGGAGGTGCTTTTAAAAAATCTAATGGAGAATATATTTACACCTTGTGGGCGAAAACATCCATCGACCAATCTGAATTTGCTAGTGCTACTTATTCTTTCCCTTCTAGCTTTGGAATAAATAATTTTAATAAAAAAACTTGGAACTTTTCTGAAACCGGAAGTTCTACAACGATCGGACGTACCAACATTCAACTAACTGGAACCCCTATTCTTCTTACACCTGATATTAATGATCCCGTCGGTGTACTCACACTAAACTGCCCAGGGGGATATACCCAAGATGGTCTTTCTACTCAACAAGTGATGGGAGCCGTCGTAGAATGGGAATTACCTAATGCAACCACTACTTGTCCACAAGGAGGAGTTACCATCCAATTGGTTCAGGGGATGGAAAGTGGTAGTTTATTTCCTTTTGGACGTACCATCGTCCAGTATGTAGCAACCGATGCTTGTGGGAATCGTGAAGCATGTGCGATGACTATTAATGCGGCCAGCACCGGAGGTGGAATCGGTGATTGTCATTTTTACCGAGCAGCATTTAACTGGCGTGGAAATTTCAGAGGGAACAAATATTTTGTTTCTGAATTTGATACCACTTACGCTGCTGCCGTTCAAATTGCTAATTCACATGGTGGATATTTAGCTACCATTAGTGATCAAGAAGAAAATGATTATTTGCAAAGAGAAGTAGACAGGGTCGCTTATATTGGACTAAATGATATTAACAACGAAGGAAATTTAGAATGGCCAGATGGCGCTCCTATTACTTTTTCAGATTTTGATAATTGTAGTTTCTGTCCTGGCAATTCTCAAAATCGAGATTTTGTGGTTTTCCATCCTTGGAATGGAAAATGGAATTGGACCAATGATAACGATGATGGTGAAAGATTTTTCATTATGGAATTACCTTGTAGCACTTTTGAAGGATGTACGGACTTAGACGATGATGGAATTTGTGCAGAAGCTGATTGTGATGACAACAATCCAAATGTTCCAAATAATCCGGGTACTCTCTGTGATGATAATAATCCTAACACCACGAATGATCAAATTCAACCAGATGGCTGTACTTGTTTAGGCTCTTCGATTCCACCGATTGATGATTGTCCAGTTTACACGATTAATAATGGAAATATTACCGTGTCTGGTTTTAATATCGCAAGAACCAAGATTAGATTATGGAATACAGAGGGTGCTTGGGTACAAGTCTTTGAATGCAATTTTGATTGTAACGATCCAACCATAATCTCCGGTTTGTCTGGCAATTACCGATTAAAAATTGATGCCTTTGATAATAACTTCAACGATATCTGTAAGATAGATGAAGATTTGGTAATTGGTGGAGGTCCTTGTATTGATAATGACGGCGATGGTCTCTGTGCTCAAGAGGATTGTGATGATAATAATCCAAATCTACCCGCCACACCTGGCACATCTTGTAACGACAACAATTCTGAAACAAATAATGACCAAATCCAGCCGGATGGTTGCACTTGTTTAGGGACTACTCCACCCGTGGATGATTGTCCAACTTATACAGTTGGGAATGGAACGATTACCGTTTCTAATTTTAATATTCCAAGAACAAAGATCAGATTATGGGATACGGAAGGTGCTTGGCAACAAGTTTTTGAATGTAATTTTGATTGTAGTGATCCTCTGGTGATCTCAGGTCTATCCGGTAAATACCACCTGAAAATTGATGCCTTTGATAACAACTTCACTTATATCTGTAAAATTGATCAAGACTTGGTAATCGGAAGTGGTCCATGTATCGATAATGATAATGACGGTATATGTGCGCCAGATGATTGCGATGATAACAATTCAGCTTTTCCCACAACACCTGGAACAAGTTGTAATGACAATGACCCAAATACCACCAATGATCAAATCCAAAGCGACGGTTGTACTTGTACTGGTACACCGGACAATGGTGGTTGTGCGACCATCGTCATGACGGTGGATGATTTGACCATTACACCTAGTCAACCCATTCAAATCATCAAAGTATTTGATGCCAACTGGGAATTTGTTTTCCAATGTTCCGGTGATTGTCCAAATCCAGTGTTTATTGATAATTTGGCAGAACAAGTTTACCACATCAAAGTGGATGAATATGATAGCAATTGGAATTTTGTTTGTAAAGTTTCAGCCGACCTATTCCCTGGAGGAGCAGCCAACTTAAGAGACAAAAAACTTCAATTAGATAATAGATTAGCACTATTTCCAAATCCAACCTATGGAATTTTTACGATTGATACCCAAGAATTACCAACATCAAAAGGGTTGGTAAAAATCTACAATGCCATGGGCCAAGTAATACAGGAAAGAAAAATAGCGGATTTCAGTAGGCAAAATTCTTTGGAATTTGATCTAAGAAATCATAGTAGTGGCTTGTATTATGTAGTCGTACATTTAGATTCTGGAAAAGTAATGACTGAAAGAGTGATTGTAGACGGACACTAAACTTAGTTTCAAAACCATAAACTATTAAGTCGGATTTTCCAATTAGGAAAGTCCGACTTTTTTATTTTAGAATAATAAAAAGCAATATAGAGACGATATTTTCAAGTAAAGGGACCTGGAAAAAATAACTGTCCGTTTTGACATCCAAAAATTAATTTATTCTTCGTTATTTTAATCAGGAATCCAACAAGGATTCTTTCAAAAAATGCCTCGCCTAAATCAATTTTAAGGGCGTCTAATCTGGAAATTTATTTATTCCAAGTCCCTACAGATGATACTCAATTCTTTTTCGTAAATTGGCTTTTTCAAAAAAATAAATTTCAGAATGAATAGTATTAAAGAAAGATTTGATCTAAATGGCAAAGTAGCCATTATTACAGGCTCAAGTAAAGGGATAGGAGCTGCCATGGCCCGCGGATTGGCTGAGTTTGGAGCCAAAGTAGTAATTAGTAGTCGCAAACAGGAGGCCGTGGATATCGTAGTCCATGAACTTCGTGCGGAAGGTCTCGAAGCCACAGGTATCGCCTGTCACGTAGGCGATACAGAGCAATTAAAAAATTTAGTTGAAAAAACCGTAGAGACCTATGGAGGGATTGACATACTGATTAACAATGCTGCTACAAACCCCGTTTATGATGGTATTGAGAAAATGGGAGCCGAAGTTTTTGATAAAATAATGAATGTGAATGTACGGGCGTGTTTTTTACTAGCTAACCTTTGCCAGGCTGAAATGGTAAAGCGTGGAACTGGTTCTATTATTAATATTGCTTCTGTGGAGGGAATCAGACCAAGCACCGGACTTGGCTTGTACAGTGTCAGTAAAGCAGCATTGGTAATGTTGACAAAAACCCAGGCAAAAGAATGGGGACCCTTGGGTATTAGATCGAATACGATTTGTCCAGGCTTAGTAAAAACAAAATTCAGTGCGGCGCTTTGGCAAAACGAAAAATTACTAAATCATATGACAAAACAACTTCCTTCTGGGAAAATGGCTATACCTGAAGAGATGGCGGGGTTGGCAGTTTTTCTGGCAAGCGAGGCGAGTAGCTATTGTACAGGACAAAACTTTACTGCGGATGGTGGGTATTTAATTGCTAGTTGATTTGTTGATTTGTTGATTAATATAAAATTATTACTAGTAAAAACTGATCTCTTTTGTAAGAAAGAGAACATAAAAATCTAATTAGATGAATTTCGAATATACGGAGAAATCACTCGCCTTACAGGAAAAGCTCCGAAATTTTATGGAGCGAGAAGTACTCCCAGAGGAAAAAGCATACGAAGAATTTACCAAAACCAATCGTTGGCAGGTGTATCCAAAAATGGAGACCTTAAAAGAAAGAGCTAGAGCTGCAGGTTTGTGGAACTTATTCTTACCAAAAAACTATAATGAGTTCAGTCCTGGGTTGACCAATCTGGAATATGCTCCGTTGGCAGAGATTATGGGCAGGGTCCTATGGTCTTCAGAGATATTTAACTGCTCTGCTCCTGATACTGGGAATATGGAAGTATTGGCAAAGTATGGATCTCCCGAACAACAAAAACAATATTTACACCCGCTATTAAAAGGAGAAATCCGGTCTGCCTTTTTAATGACTGAACCTGCCGTTGCTTCTTCAGATGCCACCAATGTGGAAACTGCCATTATTGCCGATGGTGATCATTATGTGATTAATGGTCGAAAGTGGTGGTCGTCGGGAGTGATGAATCCCGATTGTAAGGTTTACATTCTAATGGGAAAAACAGATGTTAACGCAGCTCGACATATCCAACAAAGTATGATTTTAGTACCTGCCGATACACCGGGTGTCAAGGTTTTGCGCCCCTTAGAAGTTTATGGAATGGTAGACTCACCGCATGGTCACGCAGAGGTTTTACTAGAAAACGTACGAGTCCCGAAAGAGAACTTAATCTTAGGACCTGGCCGTGGATTTGAAATTGCGCAAGGGCGACTTGGACCGGGACGAATTCATCATTGTATGCGCTTAATCGGAGCAGCTCAACGTGCCTTGGAATTGATGTGCGCACGTGTGGCCACCAGAGAAGCATTTGGTCGGCCATTGAAAGATTTCAGTAGTATTCGTCAAGATATTGCCAAGTCAAAATGTGAGGTTGATCAAGCCCGATTACTTACTTTAGCTGCAGCCGATAAAATTGATCGACATGGAATTAAAGGCGCAAAGGAACTTATCAGCATGATAAAAATAGTTTGTCCGCAGATGTGTTGTAATGTGGTGGATCGTGCGATTCAAGCTCATGGAGGAATGGGTGTTTCGCAAGATACGCCCCTCGCTGGATTTTGGGTCTATGGTCGAACCATTCGAATCGCCGATGGACCGGATGAAGTACATATGCACCAGTTAGGGAGAAATTTGGTGAGGAAAATGATTTGATTATAAGGGCAATAAAATATAATTTAAATCATTTACACAGCATTAAAAACGTTTTCGTAGGACGATTCAAAATATCTTTGATAAAATATACAAATGGCTAGTACACTGTGCAATAAATAATTTTGTATTTTGGTTTTCAAAAGAGAAGACCTATGAAAAAGCAACACG
>CAZYAC010000110.1:0-12000 GCA_964645475.1 uncultured Saprospiraceae bacterium
TATCTTCCAATTTCGTAATTTGAGCCCTGCTTTAGAGAATAGATAAAGATCTTTTTTCTAATCAAAAGAATTAATATATCATTCATAAAACAATCAACAATACATGAAATCCATAAAAGGGCCCGCCATCTTCCTCGCACAGTTTGCTCAGGACGAAACTCCATTCAATAATTTTAACAGTATTTGCAAATGGGCTGCCAGTCACGGCTACCTCGGTGTACAGGTTCCCACTTGGGATGCGCGGATGATTGACCTAAAAAAGGCAGCAAAAAGCAAGACTTACTGCGACGAACTGAAAGGTACGGCGGCTGAACACGGGATTACCATCACTGAATTATCTACGCACTTACAGGGACAACTTGTAGCTGTCAATCCAGCATATGATGTGATGTTTGATGGTTTTGCGCCCAAAGAGGTACAGGGCAAACCAAAGGCTCGTACTAAATGGGCCGTCCAGCAATTAAAGTACGCAGCCAAAGCAAGTAAAAATCTAGGCATCAATGTCCATGCAACTTTTTCCGGTGCACTGATATGGCATACCATGTATCCGTGGCCACAACGTCCACAAGGATTGGTCAAAACAGGGTTTAAAGAATTGGCCAAACGCTGGAAACCGATTCTCAACGAATTTGATAAAAATGGCGTAGACGTTTGTTATGAAATTCATCCAGGGGAAGATCTCCATGATGGAATCACTTACGAGCGATTTTTGGAAGCAACGGGTAACCACTCCCGCGCAAAAATATTATACGATCCAAGTCATTATATTTTACAACAACTGGACTACCTCGCCTTCATCGATATTTACCACGAGCAAATTAAAATGTTCCATGTAAAAGATGCTGAATTTAATCCTTCGGGACGCTCGGGTGTCTATGGAGGTTATCAAGATTGGGTGGATCGTCCGGGTAGATTCCGTTCGTTGGGTGATGGCCAAATTGATTTCCGATCTATCTTTTCTAAATTAACCCAATATGGATATGACGGCTGGGCAGTCTTGGAATGGGAATGTTGTATCAAAGACAGCGAACAAGGTGCTGCGGAAGGTGCCTCCTTTATTCGCGATCACTTGATTACCGTGACAGAAAGAGCGTTCGATGATTTTGCAGGTGGGAAATCGAATGAAAAATTGAATCGTCAGATTTGTGGGTTGTAGGCCGAATTGTTGAATTGTTGAATTGTTGAATTGTTGAATTGTTGAATTGTTGAATTGTTGAATTCTAATATAGTATTTCAACGATTCAACATTTCAAAAAGAATAAATCTATTTTTTAAGTTGCCTTCTTCACCAATACCATTTTTGCTGCGTCGAGCTGAGCAATTTTTTTATAAAAATCACGGAGTTTATTATAGTCTGAAGCCGGCAATTCTACGGCAAAAATATCTAAGCTGCGAGTAACCGTGATCGTTTTATCTGTCACCTTTAATTCAAGTAAAAATTTACCAAATTCGGATTCCAGTAAAGTCTTTTCATCTGGCACACTTTCTACTTTATAACCTTCAGGCAAATCAAAAACATACTCATCTTTTTCGTGGTAATCATTTTCAATTTTTATCGGATGGATTCTTTTTTCTTCTGCTTCCGGCACATCGGTAAAAGGGTTAAGATTATTGATTGGCACAAAAACACGTTTACCAGCTTTAGAAGCATACCGTGGAACGGTGATATTGAAATCTACCGTAGCAACCGGAGCATCTGGATCAACATCAATCGCAAACTTATCCATTGTCAGTGCTGGTAAAGAAGTATTTCGAATGATATATTTTTCAACGTCACTCTTTGGTAAATCTTTAAGGTAGCGATATCTATCATGGCTAGGACCATGATGAGTCGTTTGCTTTTTGATCACTGCCCCACCCTTTGCATCCAGATTAATATTAGCACGGCTCGTGGACTTATTCTCTGCCAGACCATACTTTGGTGTACGAGAAAGTCTCCCACCTTTTTCATTAACCAACAAAACAGGACGATCGTGATTATCCCCTCCAATATAATTGGGTGGATACGTTTTACTAGTACATTCTAACCACATATCTTCGGAAGGAACATAAAGTATCATATGATTCGCAAATCCTGGATTTACAAAATTTTCATCAATCTCCTTACGTCCGCGATAGCCACGGTAAATAACTACCCAATCGGAAGGAATATCTATCACCTCCAGCATAGACTTCATATAATTAGAAAGTGCTTTACAGTCTCCGTACTTATTTTTCTCCACGTATTGAGCATCAAAAGATTGCCAGCCACCGATTCCTAATTGTACACTTACATAACGAACTTCATTTTGCATGTACTGATAAATCCGCTTAATTTTTTCTCGATTGGTTGCCGCATCAGCCGTCAGTGATTTGATTTTTGTCTGTGTTTCTATCGTCAAGATCTGACGTTCTTTATTCAATTGATTCATAAAAGATCCAAACGATTTCCAAGTGGACATATCTCCTTCATAACCATCCACCGCAAAATTGGTCGCTGCAATTCGCAAGACAGGATATTTAAGGTTATTGGGAATATAGGGTTCGTACGCTAAGGCAGGTAAATTCTTTCCCGTCCAAGTATAGACTTTTGTACCAGCAACCGTATTAACGGAGGACGACAGCTCTACGTTTTCTACTTTACTTCGAATATCCGATCCTTCGGGTAAGATCACTTTCACCTCAAAGGACTGAACCGACTTACCAAAACTATTTATGTAATGATCAGGATAAGACATGATCCCTTCGTATTCCGTGACAGTATAGTATTCAATTGTATAGGGATAACTGCCATGATTTACTGTAAGGTATTTGAAACGACTATCTGAGTAGATCGTCCCGCTACTAATAGCACTACGATCATTAAAATCTTTTTGTTTAAAAGCATTCACCTCCTTTCCATTGGCATCATATATCTTGGCCCATAGCTTTTTTATTTTTGAATATTTATTGTAGAAAAACCGTAATTCGTTGGCATCACTTTCACTATTCAATACCGTTACTATCACTTTTTCCGTGTGGGTTGCCTCAGAGATACTTTTTACTTTATATTCTGTTTGTTGCAACCGTACTACCTCGTCCGCATCCTTCTCTAAGACGTCTGGTATCTGCGAAGCATTATATAATAAATTTTGTGCTGGAACACTCGTTACCAATAAGACAAAACAACAAAAAGCGATTATTTTATTCATGTTTCTATTTATTTACCGTTCTTAATAACAATGGTTTGGTAATTTTTGATTTTGAGGCAAAGTGATTGAAAAATTACCGTATCATTAAATAAAGAAGTTGGTTAGCTTGTCTTTTTCAGAACAATCTGCTCTCCATGTTTTTCTACGATCAGGTCAAAAAATTTCCGAATCCCTTGATATTCTTCTGGTTTATAGCGGTTCTTATTGATAGCAATTTTACTAGTAATCTGAACTTTACCATTATTCTCACTGACTAAAAATCTAAAAATAGCCGCATCTTCTGGCATTTTCACAAGTGCTGGTTCCGGTAATTCCTCTATGGCATATCCAGCAGGAATTGTCAAATTAATCACATACTGTTCTTTAATTTGATAGGGCATATCTACCGGAAAAGTACGATTTTCCAGTTTCAAAGGATTTTCTTCGTATCCATTCCCAAGCATAGGAGACAGATAAATAAAAGCGTCGTTAACCTGCGCTGCGTTGGGGATTTCTATTTCACAAGAAGACTTGAGGGATTCTTCCGCTTTTTCTGGATTAGCAAAATTAATCTTATCAATTTTTGCATCTGGAAAAACGCCCTGCCAACCTTTAGCAACGTGTTCATGGTCTTTTTCTACATTTTCATAATATTCTTGACGATTTCCCATAGCCGAATATCCAGAACAAATTTCCTGAACAGTTCCCGTCAAAGTTCCCTCGACTGATAACTCTGCGTTGATAATCATCTTTTCAATGTCTTCAGGAACCGCCACACTGATCCACTGAGATTGAGGACCATCAACCAACCAACCTCGGTAATTGAGTGAATTGGACCGTAAGTATTTCGAACTACGATGTTCACTACCTACATCCAGCAGTTGTTCTTTTTCGCCTGTTTTCACAAAAGCTAATACATGATTAAATTGATCCGTCTTTGGATAAAGTTCCAGCATCTTACCATGAGTACGGGTACTAATCAAAACTGGATAGGCTTCCAATCCCAATTGATGACAAATCGCGATTAGCATTAAATTCAGTTCTCCTGCCGTGGCTAGTTTTTGTTCAAATGCATCATCTAGGCCCTCTCTAGAGTAAATACCGTAATACTCATTCCACTCGACATTACTATTTAGAAAATTATAGACGACCATTAATTTCTTCTGCGGATTTGTGACCGAAGCGACGAGCGGCTGCACGGCTTCCATTATTTTTTTCGTATTCCGAGCTTTGTAAATCTGATTGCCAAATGAGTCACTTTTCTTAAGTTCTTCCGCTACCTTTTCCCAAGTTGAACTGATGGATCTACCTAAGCTATTAGGATACTGTATAAATTGTAACTGGTGGCTAATTTTGGAATAATAATCTGACATTGTCGTAATGAATTGCTCTGGCTTCAAAGCTGGTACATCGGTCATTACATAGATGTTTTGATTAATTTTGGCAGAAGTTGTTCCGCGTTCTGTTTTTTGCGAGGAATTTTTATTATTACTAAAATTAATGTTTTTAACAGTTACACTCGTTTTCACCTCAGGCTTTTTCCCTTGCGTAAAAGAAATGTATTCAAACCATTCGGGGATATTAGTTCTTAGTTCGCTATGACGAACAGGAATATCCTGCTGAAAGTACCAACCATCCAGATCATATATACTTCCAGATCTTTTCGTATAAGTATACTCAATAATAGCCCCCTTTTGTAAGGAAGGCATCGCAAATTTCTTACGAGACCAGTTTTCATTAATCTTTTCCGTAAAGATATCCTTCTTATTCAATTTAATTTTTTCGCCGTTCGGCAAAATTACTTGCGCTTTTAATTTCTTGATATCTTCTAGTTTATCCTCTGAATAGTAAGCGATCTCAATATCTCCTCGATCAAATCCTGATTCTTTAAAAATCTTGATTCGAACGTGATGTTTCATCAAATAGGTTGTATTACTTTCAAATTCAAAACTGATAGTTGCATAATCCATCAGCACAGCAGCTTCTGCTTCAGCGTCACCAGGGTAACTAGTCATTGCCAAATCCGCCTCATCCACTTTACCCCATTTGACGGGAGCCTTCTGACCAAAACTTAAATTTACCAAAACAAAACAATACCAAATCAAGAGCAACTTTTTCATCAAAAAAAATTTACGTTATCAAATATATTTAATTGCAAAAAATAAAATTAACAAATATCTTCTAAAATATATTAATTATTTATCTTTTAACAATGAAGTTGTTTAAATTTCTATCGCCTGAAACTCAATTTAGCTTTTAAACATACTCTAAAAAAATCTCTAACAGAAATCAGGTTTTCAAAAGAATAATTTAAGCGCTTGTCCAAAAATATCGTATCCTTCAGCGTTCAATTTAATAGACAATTTCTCAACATAATCACCTTTCCTTTCCCCCAGTTTACGTATCTTGTAAAATTTTATCAATTTAATATAAATTTAATGTACAGAACGAATCAGTTACTGCTTATTTGTTTGTTATGGATCGTTTCTTTCCAGCTTCAAGCTCAATCTATTTCTGGAACTATTACCAATCAAAACGGCGAAGGAATTGAAAATGTACTAGTCCAATTACAAGGCAGCAGTACTGCTACTATTTCAGATTCGGATGGAAAATTTTCCATTAAAAATCTTTCCCAAGGAACTCAAGTATTAAAAATTCAACAAATCGGCTACGCTACTCGTATAGACACCCTTCAGTTTAATGAAACAGACCTAGTCCTTGATTTGATACTTACTCCAGATCCGCTCGATTTACAGAGTATCGTCGTCACTGGTACTTACCAAGCAGATACAAAACTCGATGCACCTGTTTCGATCACTACTTTATCAACTAAAGACATTAGTATCCGCAATGCACGCGGTACTGCCGACCTGCTAAAAGCCATCCCAGGCGTTTTTGTAGATGCCAGTGCTGGCGAAATTTATACCCGTGTTTATACTCGTGGGGTGGCCTCCTCAGCCGAAGATGATCTAGGTTGGTATTATGTTTCCTTGCAGGAAGATGGCCTGCCAGTCAGCTTAGTACAGTATGCCTATTATGGTCCTGATTTATTTCACCGGGCGGATTTGACAACTCAACGGGTAGAAGCAATTCGTGGCGGTAGTGCCGCCATCACTGGTATAAATGCACCGGGTGGAATTTTTAATTTTATTTCAAAAAAAGGAAATTCCAATCGACGAAACGAACTAGAAACAACCGTAGGTTTTCAAGGCGATAATAATTTTCTAGGTCGATTAGATGGTAATTTTAGTGGCCCAATAGGCAAAGGTAACTGGAGTTATAATCTCGGTGGATTTTATCGCTACGACCAAGGTCCTCGCAATACAGATTATCCGTGGGCCAAAGGCGGGCAGCTCAAAGCCAATGTTTCTAAGACCTACCGCGAAGGACAGCTTAATTTTTATGTAAAATATTTAAATGATCAAACCAATCGCTATCTTGGATTGGCAGCCACGAATTGGAACGATCCACAACCTGCCTTCGGTCAAAATTTTAATACAACAGCGGTACTCCTACCCGAAGTTTCTGCCGACTTGCCTGATCCACGGGAAAGATTCACAGAAGAAAATCCACAGACCCGTCCCTTCAATACTGCCAATGGCGTACGCACCAAAGATTTTGCTGCTGGTTTTTATTTGACCAATCAACTAAAATCTAGTTGGATTATGGAAAATCGTTTTAAGATTAGTACGAAATCTGCCAACTGGCAAAATACTATTTCTAGTGTTCGACTCGGACTCGATAATTTTATTACTTATTTTCTGGGAAATAATTTTGATTCGTTTGGGCAAGTTGTTTTTCGCGATCCGTCCACTGGTGAAAGTCGGGCCAGCGTTAACAATGTGGGCGCCCTTAGTATTTTTAATGGAGAACCTCCTTCTTTTGAATATCTGACTGACGATCGACTACCTAACGACGCCGTACTCGGAACGGCACTCTGGCATAAATTGGACAACGTAACAGACGTGATGTATAAAGTAAATCTAAAAAGACATTGGACCAAGCATCGTTTAAACGTCAGTCTATTTGCTGGTCACTCCGCTGTAAACTCTTTTACACAAGGGAGTTTTGCCTATGCTACTTTTGAAAACGAACCACAGATGCTCCAAGTTACGTTGGAAAACCCAGGAGCAGAGGTGATTCAACTTTCCGACGAAAAAGGGATCGCCAATTATGGTGGTCTTTTTTATAATAATGCGCTGGCAGACGTCGTGCAAATACAATTATCAGCAAGTGATACTTGGCAAATTACACCGGCATTACGTTTTGATTTTGGTGCAGGGTTTGAATATATAAATCATATCGGCATTAAAGATCGGACCAACCCAACTCCTAGGCAAGGAGGTCAGGACGAAAATCTAAATACCGCTTATGATAATTTCACCTTAGTTCCTCAATTACTTAAAGATTCTTTTGACTTTGATTACGCCTATCTTAATCTTTCGTTAGGAATCAATTATAATCTCGATGCGCAACGCGCCATCTTTGGAAGGTTTACTCGTAGTAATAAAGCTCCTGAACTGAATTATTATTTTAATAATTTTGAAAACCTACCCGTTGATCAAGAAGGAAGAATTCAGGAAATCACCCAAGTGGAACTAGGGTTTAAACAAAAGAATAAAGCCCTCAATATTTTTGCCACAGCCTTCTGGAGTCAACTGGATAATATAGGGTTTTCAGAATTTGTCTTTGACCAGTCTGGAATGGCAGGTATTTTTTTCACTCCTGAACAAATCAATAAAACTACGACCATTGGTTTAGAATTAGAAACAAACTGGCAACCATCGCCTGATTTGAATTTCCGCTTTTTGACGACGGTACAAAAAGCAACAGCTACCAAATTTACCGTGTACGATACGGCAGGTAGTTTTGAAACAGATGATGATCAAATATTGGACTATTCCGGAAACGAATTAGCTCATCAACCCAAACTAACACTAGAATTTATTCCAAGTTATCAACTTGGAAAATACCAGATTTTTACTTCTTGGCGATATCTCGGTGAACGTCAAGCCAATGTCGCCAACGCTCATCAACTGCCTGGTTTTAGCATGTTTCGGGCAGGAATAAGCGGTCAGCTTTCCAAACAAGTTTCTGTTTCCTTAATTTGTAATAATTTATTCAATAGTACGGGATTGATGTACTCTTTTGGTCTTAACGAATTTGGGAGTAGTTCCAATGCAGCGACTCCAGAATTTGTAGCAGATAATCCAGATGCAAGCTTTATCGTCGTACCAGTATTACCCAGAACCGTCGTGCTTAAAGTAGGCTATGGGTTTTAATTTTAAATCAATATAATAATGAATATTCACTCTAAACTTCCGACCGTTGGCACCACTATTTTCACGGTAATGTCCGTCTTGGCCAACCAACATAGAGCCATTAACCTCTCACAGGGATTTCCAGATTTTGACTGTCCGGAAGAATTACAAGACCGGGTAAATTTTCATTTAAAAAATGGAAAAAATCAATATGTCCCGATGGCCGGAGTGCCTTTATTGAGAGAACGATTGGCCAAAAAAATGGAACGCTCTTACGGTCTAAAAATAAATCCAGATACGGAAATTACGATTACTGCTGGTGCAACTCAAGCCTTGTTTACGGCCATTTCTGCCTTTGTTCATCCCGGTGACGAAGTGATCCTCATTGAGCCGGCGTATGATTCTTATCGACCATCCATTGAACTAGCTGGTGGAGTACCCGTTATTTATGAACTTCACGGTCCGGATTACCAGATTGATTGGCAGCAATTCGAAAAATTAATTTCTGACAAAACAAAAATGATCATCATTAACACGCCACATAATCCAATTGGTAAAGTCAGAAGTGCGAAGGATATGCAGGCGTTAGAATTACTTACCAAGGGGACCGACATCTTAGTTTTGTGTGATGAAGTATATGAACACCTTATTTACGATGGGCAAATGCATCAGAGTGTTCTACGATTTCCTGAATTATATAAAAGGAGTTTACTAGTTTATTCTTTTGGTAAAACATTCCATAGTACGGGTTGGAAAATGGGTTATTGCGTAGGACCAGAATCACTCATGCGTGAGTTTAGAAAGGTACATCAGTTCAATGTTTTTTCCTGCAATTCTTTTGTACAATATGGGATTGCCGATTTTTTAGAAAATCCTGATACATACCAACAGCTGCCTGACTTTTATCAACAGAAGCGGGATTTTTTTCAAAACGAATTAATCGGCGCTCCCTTAAAACCTTTGTCTTCTGAAGGTTCCTATTTTCAGTTGTACGATTATAGTGCAGTCAGTGATTTAGCCGATATCGAATTTGCAAAATATTTAACTACAGAGGTTGGTGTTGCAGTCATTCCTGTTTCTCCATTTTATAGTAGTGGTCGAGATGAGAAAGTAGTGCGATTTTGTTTTGCGAAAAAGGAAGAGACTTTGGCGGCGGCAGGAAAGCTCTTGAGAGAACTATGATTTTCTCTCTTTTTGGGACTGTTCTAAACTCTGTATTTTTCAAATTCAATCTCAATCTCAAAAACAACTTCAACTTTCCCTCTAACGTGAAAATCAATTTTAAAATACAGATTATCAGTTTATTGAAGAGTTTCCTTCTTTAGCTACCGAAGCAAAGAAATATCTCCACCATAATCAATAACAACCCCATCGATAAAACGGATTCGCGCCATCCAAACATAGACACCCTGTTCAGCATCTTCTCCTGTGACTCGTCCGTTCCACCCCTGAAGTTCATTACTTGGTGTCAGATTATTGCCTTCGTAAAAAATACCGCCCCATCGGTTGAAGATCGTAAGCGACACAATGGACTCGACTTCTACTCCACCATAAATAGTGAAATAATCATTCCGACCATCGGCATTTGGACTAAAGGCATTTGGCACATAAAATTCCCTAAGTTTGATGACAGAAACGGCTACAGAGTCTTTTCTACTACAACCATCAGCCGAGACCACTTCCAATTGATAAAAACTATCATTGAGTGGAAGCGTACTCGGGTTAAGACAAACTTCACAGTCCAGTTCAGTGGAGGTCGTCCATTGAAATGTATCTATTTGAATATTATTAATTGAAGGATTAAATTCAAGAACAGTTCCCAAATTTATCGTTTGGCTTTCGCCTAAATCTATCATGGGTATTTCCGCTGCGACCAACGTACCCGTGGTCGTAGCGGAACAACCATTTTCATCGGTTGCGAGGACTTCATAACTTCCGGCTGATAGATTGGTAAACTGCAATTCGGTTGTGGAATTATTACCATTTAAGGCATATTGATAAACGCCAGTGCCTCCGGAAGTTTGAGTAATGTCAATAATTCCCGAACTAGGTCCGGAGCAATCTGGTCCCAGAAAATCAGCTACCACCTCCACAGGTATTGGTGCGTCTAAAATTTCACTTTCGATTACTGTACATCCTGTATTATCCGTTACAAGTATCGTATACGCTCCAGGACTAAGCTGGTCTATGATTGGGGTTGATGCTCCGTTATTCCAATTATAAATAAATCCCCCATTTCCACCCATCACATTGGCTGTAATGCTACCGTCTGTGGCTTCTGGACAGGAAACACCGAAACCATTTTGGTCAATAGGTATCAAGTCTACGGTCAAACGTTCCGGCTGAATTACATTTTTTACAATAAAATTAAAATTGCCAAATCCATCCTCAATCGTAATGCTATAAGTTCCTGTCAAAAGATTAGGTAGAGAAGTATTAAGACCGAGCAAATCAATAGATCCACTACCTGTAGTAAATCCATCTAGCTGCTCCCACGAATACATGAAGGGAGGCGTTCCTTCGGTCACCATAAAATCAATTTGTCCCGTATTTTCTGCGAAGCATTCGACTGGTTCAATTTCTGTTTCCGACTGGATATTACAAATAATCACCTGCAATTCTAGATTAATAATACTATCACAGTCCTGAAAAGAAGGCAAAATCTCTTGGTAACTTCCGGTTTCCACAAAGGGAAGGTTTCCGATAAAGAAAGTATCTTCCGTGCAAAGAAATAGATCCAAATTAGAAACAGGTGTAGGTTGTTCGATCAAATTAAGTGTAACGATGCTATCACATCCAGCCTGATTTTGCAGCATAAAATTATAAAGACCTGTTTCACAAACTACCGTATCAGCGATAGCGAAGCATTCCCCTTCGCAAACAATTTCTATCAAATTGGTTGGTGGTACTATCTCAACCAAAATATTCCTACAAGAAGGCGACCCTTCATCACAACGATTAGCCGACGTAACGCAGAGATTATAGGAGCCAGGTGACGGAAAGATAATTTCTGTTGTTTGACTACTATCACCTACGGCCGTTCCATCCAAGGTCCAGAAAAATTCTGTAGCTCCAACAGGAGCATCAACAGCGTAGGTTAACGGAAAATTAGGACAGGCGATTGCTGGGCCGAGAATATCGCCACTCTCTTCGATTGGTAACACACTAGTACTCCCCGAGATGACGGTAAAAGTCCAATCGCAATTATCACCAAATCCACCATCCATCACGATATAATAATACTGGCCGATGATTAGTGGTTCACTATTCGTTATAGTTCCGCTCTGTCCAGCACCAATGATCCCCGCAGCTCCTCCAAAGCAGTTGGAAATGCGACGGAAATTCTGACAGTCAATTCCTTCGTATAGACCAAACTCTAGCCCAAAACCTTGTTCACAATTACTCACCGCCATATTCACCGATAATTGGGTACTACCTGCGATGAAGGCAATCCATTGCATGTTATGTGCGACGAAAGTACATTCTCCTGCAAATCCTGGAGGGGCCTGACCAACAATATTGGCATCATGACGACCCGTAAATCCATCAATATCACAAATAATACAAGCCTCATTACAAAAAGAAGTCAT
>CAZYAC010000110.1:12100-13646 GCA_964645475.1 uncultured Saprospiraceae bacterium
AAAAAAAGCGGTAGCACCTTATTATGCTACCGCTTAAGTGTATTTATATGAGAAATGAATTAGTTAGCAGATACTGGTAAGTTTGATTTTACGTGTAGGTCCATCTGTGGGAATGGGATACCCACGCCAGCTTTATCAAACTCTTTTTTGATGTTTTCTTGCATAAAGAAAAACACATCCCAATAGTGTTCGCTTTTAGCCCAAGGTCGAACCGTAAAGTTAACAGAACTATCAGCTAGTTCAGCAACAAATACATCTACTGGTTTTTGTTGTAAAATTTGTGGACAACGTTTGGCAACATCAAGAATGATTGAACGTGCTTGATCGATATCATCATCATATCCGATTCCGTAAGCCATATCAACTCTAATTTCTCCTTGTCCGGAAATATTGGTGATAATTCCGCTGGTTACGACACCATTAGGAACGATTATTTTTTTATTATCAGGTGTGACTAAGAGGGTATTAAAAATTTGCACTTCGTCTACTACTCCAACATTGCCACCTAAGTCTACTAAATCACCTACTTTGTAAGGCTTAAAAATTAATATCATGATTCCGCTAGCAAAATGTCCCAAACTTCCTTGTAGAGCCATTCCAATTGCGAAGGCCATTGCTCCGAAAATAGCAACAAAAGAAGTTGTTTCAATTCCGAACATTCCTGCCACGCTTAATAAAAGCATTATCTTCAAACCGACACTTACTAGTGAAGTTAGAAAAGGGGCAATAGTAGGATCAACTCCTCGTTTTTGCATCATATTTTTTACCATACCGACAATCCAGCCGATAATCATAAAACCAATAACGAGGGTAATAATGGCACCAACTACCTTGGGGGCATAATCAGTCACCATGGATGAAAATTTTTCGAGGTCAAATAAGTTTGTCATTTTAGATGTTCTTTTAATGGTTAAACAGGTACTTTAATAAAATTAATACCTTGAAATTCGTAATTTGTCCTTATGACGGAAAGATTTGTAAAAAGTCAACCTTCTAGCCTGATTTTTTTGAATAAAAAATAAATTCTTTTGGATAAAAAACCCAAAGTTTCGCTAACCCAAACTCAGGCTCTTGTACGTTTACAAAAATATTGTGCTTATCAGGACCGCTGTCACAGTGAAGTACGTGCAAAAATTAAAGAAGTTGGGGTTTTCGGAGAAGATTTAGAAAATATTATCGTCTTATTAATTGCTGATAATTTTCTAAACGAAGAACGGTTTGCTCGTTCCTACGCCCGAGGAAAGTTCAGAATTAAAAAATGGGGTCGCGTACGCATCCGACAAGAACTACGACGACGAAAGATATCTCCTTATTGTATTAAAAAAGCAATGGCGGAACTAGAAGAATTTGATTACGATCAAAAGCTTGTCGAAGTACTTGAAAAAAAAGATCGTACCCTACGAGAGTCCGACATGTGGAAACGACGCGGTAAACTGTCTGAACATGCGATCCGTAAAGGTTTTGAGACTGGACTCGTATGGGAGACCGTCAAAAGGTTATGGCCGATATAACTGACCGATCCCGACTGAAAGGATAAACGAACGAT
>CAZYAC010000111.1:0-7279 GCA_964645475.1 uncultured Saprospiraceae bacterium
CGTTGTAAATTTCATGTCTTGTATCATTCCAATTTGCCAGCTCGTCACGCTGGAGTAGGGTTGGCTCGGAAGATTGGTTTAGACGAAGCCGTTTATCGATTGGCGCAAGCAGAAAATCCAAAAGGAATTTTGAGTTGTTACGATGCAGATTCAGACTGTGATAAAAACTATTTGGTGGAATTAGAAAATCATTTTTTGCAACAACCAAAATTGCAAGGATGTAGCATATACTTTGAACACCCAATTAAAGGAAATGCTTTTGAAGAAAAAATCTATCAGTCCATCGTCCAATACGAATTACATCTTAGGTATTATATCCATGCCCAACGGTTTGCAGGATTTCCACATGCTTTCCAAACAATTGGTTCCTCTATGGCAATCCGGGTAGATGCTTATCAACAACAAGGCGGTATGAACCGTAGAAAAGCGGGGGAAGATTTTTATTTTTTACATAAATTTATTCCTCTTGGACAATTTGACGAACTTCGTACAACTAGGGTCATTCCTTCCCCGCGTATTTCCGAGCGAGTACCTTTCGGAACGGGGCGAGCGATTGGTACACTTGTAGCATCAACGGAAGCATTGACGACCTATGCCCCGCAATCCTTCGTAGATCTACAAGCCTTATTCAAAGCCATTCCTGATTTTTTTAAAATAAAACCAGCGGCCTTGGAAAGGATGACCGCTAATTTTTCCGAAGCCGTCCGAGATTTTTTGGTTTTAATTAAGTTTACAGAAAAACTCAAAGAAATTCAAAGCAATACCACGACACTAAAAAATTTTGAACAACGGTTCTTTCGCTGGTTTAACGCTTTTATGGTCATGAAATACCTGCATTTTTGCCGAGATAATTTTTATGAAAATGAACCTATAGCCAATGCCGCCAGATGGCTTTTAAAAGAATACCACCAACAGCCCGTCACCAACCGTCACCAATCGGTGAATCTCTTAAATCGTTATCGGAAATTAGATAAAGAAATATAAATGAGTCTGCTCCGAAAAATCATAAGTTTTGATTTTTACTTTTCATAAAAATTAAAGTATTCGCGATAAAAGATTTACACGATAAAAAATCTTTGCGTCTTCGCGAACTTTGCGAGAAAAAAAATTAGAAATAACCTCATAAATTATTATTTAAAAGATTTCCTTCTTCATACCTTTCTAGCTAGTCGACTTCTTTCTACAACCTAATTTACGATAGAAGAAAGCCAGCAGGCAAACTAGCTAACATGCTAACCAGCAAAAATAATAGACAAAAAAAAACCTTGAAGCAGAGGTGGAGTCGCTTCAAGGCTTTAAGATTTTTCTAGAATGGATATTATATTTTTGAAAAACCTTACGGTGTGCGTTTGACTCTACAAAGGTGCAGGGGTTTGCGATCTAGATCAATACCCTGTTTAGGTTATTTTTCATAATGTTAAAATTATGAAATGATCAAATAATCGTGAAAATGAATCTGATGGCCATTGAGAATGCCTTAAATGAGAAAAGCAATCGATCTAAAGTAATAATCCTTACCCTTAAAGATGGTTAGATGAAAATCAGGAATCTGACTTATAGGCAAAAAGAGGTAAAGTACGATTAAGAAAAATTAATACATTTGTTCTTAAACAACTTATAAAGCTTGGTAACTAATAAAAAAAACATACCAACACGCGTGCAGCGTTTTTAATATATAAAGACTCTATGTAGTATCAGCTAGAATTAAAACTCCTCTTTTATGAAAACGAAAAACTTACTTTTCCTCTTATTCTTCCTTTTTCCATTTATTATCCATACCCAAGAAATCATTGCTCCGGATGTGGTATGTCAAGGAGAATGTCATGAAATTTTTTATCAAGGAGCAGGCGGAAATGATTTAACTTGGACAGTAAACTATAATGGAGTAAATCAGACTTATTTAGATTCTAATCTCTATTTGTGCTTTGAGCAAGCTGGTAATGTAGAAATCGAATTATGGGTTGAAAATTTATTTTTTACGCATCCCATAACAGTAGGACAAGGAGGCGATTTTATCATAAACTCCGATCCTAGTTGCCAAGCACTATCTCCTGATTCCTGCGAACAAGTCTGTGCTTTTTCAACAGTCACCTACTCAATTAATAACCAAACCAATCAGCCCGTCGTCTGGACCGTAACCGGTGCGGTAGATTATGTGGTAGATCAAAATACGGTTACGGTGGATTGGGGAGAGCCTGGGCAAGGTTCGGTTGCCGTCAGGACTTTGGATAGTTTAAGCACACCCTTTGATATATCTTGTGGACAAAATGCTTATTGCAGTCAGACGGCGACAGGGTTCTGTGGAGGGTTTGTAAATGTTTCCGGAGGCAATGGACCCTTTGAACTTTTTATTAGTACGCCTAATGGAGCGAATGAATTAATTGGTGTTTTTGAAGAAAATAATTTTAATTTCCAATATCCTGAGCCTGGAAATTATATTTTGACAGTGGTAGATATCTCAGGTAATGAAGCCCAATGCTGGATAGAATTTCTAGAATCTCCAGATCCAAATTGTCCCATTCCCATATTATTGGATGGCTTTGTAACGCCTCCTTCTGGTCCTAACGTTTGCGATGGATTTATTGACGTTACCGTTAGTGGTGGAATTGGTCCCTACAGCTATACTTGGAGTAATGGTATAACAACTCAAGTTCCACAAGATGTTTGCTGTGGAACTTATTCTGTGACCATTACTGATTCTAATGCTTGTACGGCTTCGAAAGACTTCGTTGTCCCTTGTGGTCCTGTCGTCACTTGTAGTTCTTTTGGGGAGATTTGTGTAAATATTCTCGCTGAACCAGTGGCTGCCTTTTCTACGGATCCAGCTGCGGTCAATGACGTTGTAAATATCTGTCAAGGACAAACCGTCTTTTTTCAAAATGAAAGTTTAAATGCTGAAAATTTCACCTGGGATTTTGGTCCCGGTCAAGTCTTCAATGATATAAACGCAAACTATACTTATAATAGTCCCGGAACTTTTGTTGCCAGTCTAATTGCTGCCAATGCCTGTTATTGCGCAGATACAACCATGGTCACTATCATTGTTGATCCTTCCATCGGTCCAGAAATCGATTGTGTTGGAACGATCTGCGAGGGAGAAACGATCACCTATACCAGCAGTAGTGATTGTAGTCTATTCAACTGGACGGTAAGTTCGAATGGAACCATCACCGAGGGTGGAGGAACCGCCGATGATTTTATTACTATCCAATGGGGTGACGGTCCTATCGGAACCATTAACTTAGCCGTAGATAATTGTACGGGTGATTTTTGTAATGTACCAACGACCGTTCAAATACCTATCATATCAGATAACGCTACGATTGCCGGACCCGTTGCGGTTTGTAACGAAGCTATTGCTACCTATACTTTACCCAATTATTCTGGTACGGAATATATTTGGTCTGTTTCTAATCGTGGAACCATCACCGAAGGACAAGGTACTTCAGAAATTACGGTGGAATGGTCTTCTGGTACAATTCCGTTGACCAATCAACACGTATCGGTTGATTATTTTAATTGTTATTTAGAATGTGGTGGTTCTGATCAATTACCGGTTTCAATTTTACCAGAGTTCTATCTCACCGGACCGATTGAAGCTTGTCAAAATGAATTTAGTGAATTTACAATTCGCAACACAGCCAATAATAATACCTTACCTGCCAACTGGACCGTCATAGACTTAAACGGAACGCCCGTTTCATTTTCCGGTAACGGTACTGCCGCCATCACGGTAGACTGGAGCGCAGATAATGGCGATTATGTTGTTTCAGCATTGCCACTTAATGGTGCCGATTATTGTAGCACAGAAGATGCCACACTGGCCGTCAAAGTAGAAGCCCCTCCGGTAGCTCCTGCTGCGATTACAGGAGCCAGTGAGGTTTGTCCCTCTGGATCTTATCGTTATCGAACAGAAGGACTACCTGGACATATTTTTCAATGGGAAATCAATAATGGAGGAACAGTTGTGATGGAAGAAGGGCAACAGGTTAATGTTACTTGGGCTGCAAACGGCCCTTATGATATTACGGTTCGGCAAAAAAATACTACGGGAGCAGGATGTATTTCCTTAGGTACTTCTTTACCGATTACACCGATTACCAATATTTCTATTAATGAATTGACAGATGCTTGTGCCGATCAGTTGGCGAATTATTCAGCAACTTCTTTGGAAGATGTTGAGTACGAATGGTCTACCATTCCTGCCGCCGCAGGCACCATCGTAGAAGGGCAGGGAAGCGAGCAAGTAAATGTCCTTTGGCATTCGCAAGGCAACGCTCAATTAGTATTGGATGTTTGTGGTTCTAATGAAACCATCAATATAAACGTTCGAGCAAAACCAGATCCGATGGTCAACCATCCTGTAGGATTATGTCAATTGGCGACTGGATCGGTGAGTACGACACAAACTTACGCTACTTATCAATGGTTAGATGAATTTGGCGGTTTTGTTAGCAATGCTCCTAGCCCTGATTTATTTCCTGGGTATTATGAATTGATCGTTACGGATAATTTTGGATGCGAAGAAAATACTAGTTTTTATATCGAAACTTTTCCCGCACCGGTCATTACGATTAGTACGTCTGGACCGCATGGTTATTGTCCCGGGATAACGTCGCCTCCACTATTGTATGCATTAGATGATCCAGAAGGATATACGTACCAATGGCAATTTCAAGGGGTTGCGATTACGGGTGAAACTGGATCGCAGACGATAGGAGATCAGTTTGGAACATACACGGTCGTAGTAACTGACGCAAATGGTTGTACCAATACTTCTAATAATTTAACAGTCTATGATTTATGTAATGATGAAGAACCTGGTCCTGGAAATCCAAGTCCAACTTGTTTCACAGGGACTAACGTTACCTTTGATCGTGTGGATGATGGTGCCTTCTGCGACGTTCGTACCTACCAAAATACGTCCGCTAATTATATTCCAGGGACATTATTATGGTACTACAAAATCGGTGATAATTCCACTTCTTTTAGTACAGAAGAAATGCCGACGTATCGTTATGAAAAGGCAGGTTACTACAAAGTATATTTAGTGGCGCAAAGCACAGATATTACAGGACAGCTTTTCTATTGTCGAGATGTAATGATTGATACCATTCCAGTATCGGCCGATTTTGAATATGAAGGAGCCTGTATAGGTGATCAGATTTCGTTCACTGATTTATCTACCTTTTTACCGACAGAAAATATTATAGATTGGCAATGGAATTTTGGAGATCCTGCTTCTGGAACAGATAATATTTCTTCATTGGAAAGCCCTGTCCACACCTTTACCAGTAATGGTACCTATCAGGTAATGCTGACGGTTACAAATGACGATGGTTGTCAATCTATAAAAACAAAAGACGTCACTATTTTTAGCAATCCGGTAGTTGATTTTAATCAACCCCCAGCCACTTGTCAAGCGACTGCTGTTGAATTTATATTTTCTGGAACCACCAATGTGATTGATATTGAATGGGATTTTGGTGATCCATCAACCGGAGATGCCAATAGCAGTTTTATTGAAAATACCTACCATAGTTATGAAACACCTGGCGACTATACCGTAACAATGACCGTAACGAATATTTACGGTTGTTCTGCCACCATGTCTAAGGTAGTAACCATCGAAGCAAATAACTTAACAGGTACGATTGGATTATCACAACCTCCTCCGATTTGTGAAGGAGATGAGATTATTCTCACTGCTCCTTCGGGAGGAGTTGCTTGGGCCTGGTCCACGGGTGAGAACACGGAACAAATCACGGTTGGTCTCGAAGATGTGTACGGGGTTACCATTACGGATGCCGAAGGTTGTACATATGCACCCCCAGCCAGTGTGATCGAAGTGATTCCAGCACCTAACGGTACCATCCGAGTAGTTGAATACGATGACTTTGATCAACCTAGTCAATATATTTACGGTAGCTATGGAACCTGTGAAGGAGAAGATGTCTTTATGGAAATCGAAGGAGTAAATGGTTATAGTTATTCCTGGACAGGAGGTTCCAATCAAACGGCTATTGAATTTTCTGAGGACCGTGGTAATCTTTTAGCAGCGGGTAGTTACCAGTATTTTATTACGATTACCGACAACTCCACAGGTTGTACGAATATTACAGCTCCCATGAATTTAGAAATTTATCCACTGCCACAACCGTTTACGATTAGTGCTGACTTGGGCGGGATAATCTGTTCCGGAAATACGGTAACTTATAGCGTGGACAGCCCAGATCCTAGTCTGACCTATGTCTGGAATAATGAAGAAGTAGGTACATCTATCACTGTAGAAGAACCAGGTAATTATTACGCTGTGGCAACTAGTTCTTTTGGTTGCGAAAGAGAAAGTAATATACTAACTCTACATCCTGGACCGGATATTAATCTCGTTCCTTCTGGTTGTCATACACGATGTAACCCTGATACACTTTGTCTACCGCCGATTCCTGGTATCGTCAGTTATCAATGGTATTTTGATGGAGTCCCAGTTCCCGCACCAAATGGAAATGAGCTAAATTTAATTGCCACGGAATCTGGTACTTATCAATTGGAAATGACAGATCTAATTGGTTGTACCTTGTTATCCGAAGCTTTGACCTTAGATTTATATGATGGAGTAGGGGATATTACCGGAACTACTTATTATGATAGAAATGACAATGGATTAATTGATGCAACTGATTCAATTGTTACGGATATTCCAATCAGTCTAGACGATATTAATGGCTTAGTAGCTACAATCAATACAGATCAGAATGGTGAATATTTATTTGACAATGTACCATCTACTGAATATCGACTCACTTTGGATACGACGGTCTTGGCTCCTAATCATCAAGCCTTGGTGGCGAAAATAGATACCGTCCTTACGGGTTGTGATGAAGAAATAATTATTGACTGGTTAATCATTGAGGTTTGTGAAATCTCGACCAGCACCTTATTAATGAATACTTGTGATGGTGCTCCAGTAATTTATGCAGGAGAATCATTGCCAGCGGGTGCTACTACTCCTGTTACGCTCACTAGTACAACTACGGGTTGTGATTCAATTGTACAAGTTACCGTTCTTGATAATAATAGTGTTACTGAATACGAAATTTACAATGCTTGCGCTGGTACAGGTTATGACTATAATGGAACGATGATCAACGCTGGGGCTACGGAGCAATTTGACTTTTCAACGATAACAGGTTGTGATTCTACCGTTTTTGTTACGGTGAATGAATTAATAATTCCTCCGGGTAATGAAATCTTCTCAGCTTGTAGTGGTGAAAATATT
>CAZYAC010000111.1:7379-8942 GCA_964645475.1 uncultured Saprospiraceae bacterium
GCTTGTAGTGGTGAAAATATTTCATATGCCGGAACAACCATTCTTGCAGGAACAAGCGAAGTATTTAATGAAACTGGATATCAGGGATGTGACTCAATCATAACTGTTACAGTAATAGAAATTTTACCGCAGACAACTACTGAAAACTATTCCGTTTGTGCGGATGAAACTTACGAATACAACGGAACTAGTTTGGCAGCTGGTGCTTCGGAGGATTTCACTTTTACCGGTTATCAAGGTTGTGATTCTACCGTGACCGTAGTAGTGGATGCCTATGCTCCCTTAACGCTTAGTCTATCGACGGAGGTTATTTGTCCAGGCAGTAGTATCGGAGAAATCACCATCAATAATATCAGTGGAGGAGCACCTCCTTACCAGTATTCAATAAATGGTTCTGTCTCACAAGCTGAACTGGTTTTCTCAGATTTGACACCGGGTGATTATACGGTTTTGATGACAGATGATAATAACTGTCAACAAGAAGAAACCATAACTATAGAAACCTACGTACCAGTGGAGTTGACGTTTGAAGAAAGCTATACGATCCCTTGTGAAGAACAGAGCATCATGTTACGTCCTTCCGGAATCAGTGGCCTTACGAATGATCTAGTATTGACTTGGGAAGGTACAGAAGAAGGAATGGAATATGAGGTGACAACGCCTGGTATCTATTCGGTGGAAGCGACCAATATCTGTGGTACGCAGACTTTTGCGGTCAACGTTGGATTGGAAAATTTTGAAGGAGATATTATCTATATACCCAATGCCTTTTCTCCAAATGGTGATGGTATCAATGATGCCTTTAAACCTGCTATGTCCGTGCTTTCAAATGTAGTAGATTACGAACTGAACGTTTTCACTCGCTGGGGATCAAAAGTCTTTAGCTCCAAAGATGCTCAGTTAGGATGGGATGGTGGAATAGCTCGAAGTCGTCAAAATTCAGGCGTTTATATTTATACACTAAACGCCAAAGTAAATGTCTGTGGTCGAACGATTGATGTACAACAATCAGGTGATGTGACATTGCTGAGGTAAAGAATAGCCTTTTTTAATATACCTGAGGCCCTGTATCACCCCAAAAGATACAGGGCCTTTCTTTTTTTAGGTGGGATAAAAATTAAAATCTCTATTTTTTAAGCATCACCAATATTATTCCTTAACTTATCAATAATTGAGGCAGCATTTTTTTGCCTAAAGGGGTCTCTATGATAGACATTATGACGAAATGTTTTGTAAAGAGAGAAAATGCAGGATTTTATTTCCAATTAATGAACACGCGGAGCCTAATAGCCCAAGCTATTAAGGTGAGCATGTGAAGAAAAGTGGAGATAAAAGACAAGTTTTAACTCATACAATATCATTCGTCATAATGTCTAATATACACGTCAATTTCAACTCAGAACAAACCTTTTTACAAAACGAAATGAAGTTGTTTTAAAATGCCAGCAAGAGATTTAAAACAACTTCAATAACTAACACAAGATGAAAACGATCCTCTCAACCGTTCTCTTTGTTTTATCCTCCTTTTTTGTAGCTGCTCAGGATTTTGAATTTATTGTACAG
>CAZYAC010000111.1:9042-13506 GCA_964645475.1 uncultured Saprospiraceae bacterium
GCCTATGCCAATGAATTGGCTACTTATGCGATTAATGGCTTCGCCTGGAATTTCAGTGTAAATGGCGGTGAAATTATCAGTCAAAACTCAAATGAAATTACCGTCCTTTGGGGAGATACGGGACAGGGATCGATATCTGCCTATGGCGATTGTGCGGATGGCTATCTTTGTGTAGATATAGTAGAAGGTCCAGAAGCCTCCTTTACGGCTACTCCAGAGATTGTCAATAATACCATCGAGGCCTGTGCCCGTCAAAATATCTTTTTTGAAAATACCAGTACCAATGCCGTTTCTTTTATTTGGGAACCAGGAACAGGTGAAAGTTTTTCTAATACTAATCTAACATACGCTTACCAAAATCCAGGTACCTATGAAGTATCTCTTATTGCATTTGGTGAATTAGGATGCCAAGATACCAGCATAGTAACAGTAGAAGTTGCGGAAGGTCTTGCTCCTTCTATTGATTGTATTGGAACGGTCTGTGCGGGAGAAATTGTTACCTATACTAGTAGTGATGATTGCGGTGTTTTTGATTGGACCGCAAGTAGCAATGGAGTAATTACCAACGGTGGTAGTTCTACAGATGACTTTGTAACGATTGAATGGATTGACGGCTCAGTAGGATTGATTGAATTATCCGTCAGTAGCTGTGCCGGAGATTATTGTACACGACCAGCCTTGGTGGAAATTCCGATTATTTCTCCATCAGCTACGATCATTGGTGATGCTACCGTTTGTAACAATACCACAAAAACATATAGTCTTCCAAATTATACTGGAACGGAATTTACTTGGAGTGTAACCAATCGAGGAACCATCGAATCTGGTCAAGGGACCAACGAAATTACCGTTTCGTGGAGTTCTGGTACGGTACCACTTAACAATCAAAACGTATCGGTCGATTATGATAATTGTTATTTAGGTTGTGGTGGTTCTGCGGTTTTACCTGTTGGAATCCTAAACGAATTTTTTGCTGCTGGTCCTATCGAAGGTTGTGAAAATGGAACAGATGATTTTACCGCCAACCGCGCCTCGGGTGGAACTGCCAACGTCATCGCAGATTGGGCGGTTATCGCTCCTGATGGATCTACCATCCAAACCACTACCGCAACTGCTAATTTTACAGCGAACTGGACCGCGGGATCAGGTAACTATAGAATCGTTGTAACCCCCAATAATCCAACTGCTTATTGTACGGATGAGTATGTCTTAATTGTCAATATATTGGCAACACCTCCCACCTTAACCGATATTGATGGAATAACTGAAATTTGCCCCGGTCAGCCTTATACCTATAAAGTTACCGGAGAACCAAACCACACCTTCCAATGGGAGATTACCAACGGTGGAACAACCACCCAACAGAATGGTGCGAATATCACCGTCACTTGGGATAGTAGTGGTCCTTATTCACTTTCAGTCACCCAAACAAATACGATTGGCGCAAATTGTATTTCCAATCCATATGATCTAACCATCAATGCCATTCCAACCATCAGTATTGCTGGCAGTAGCGATGCTTGCGTAGACGAACAAGGTACTTACACCGCCACCAGCATTGACAACATTGATTTTAATTGGACCATTATACCAGCCTCCGCAGGTACCTTAACTGGAGAGGTAACCTCTGCAAATCCAGAGGTGCTTTGGCACGAGGTAGGAACTGCTACCTTAGAACTTTCCGTTTGTGGTCAGACCGAAACCATCCAAGTAGAAGTACATGGGAAACCAGAACCAACGGTTTTATTTCCCGGTAGTTTATGTGCCAATGAAATTGCTACTATTTCTACGACCACAACTTTTGATACATACCAATGGATTAACGAAACTGGGAACACTGTCTCTACCGATCCAACCCCGGATCTCGGTCCTGGCTATTATGAATTAGTGGTGACGAATAATTTTGGTTGTATGGAAGACACGACCTTTTTTATCGATCCATTACCAACACCAAAAATCAGAATATCTTCTCCTACTCCAATTTGGTTTTGTCCAGGAATTGCTTTCCCAACGCTCTATGCAGTAGATACGGAAAGTGGATATGATTTTGAATGGTTCCAGGATGGAATTTCGGTAGGAACAAATGCACCTACTTTTACGACTACGGCGTTTGGAGAATATCGGGTTCAGGTAACAGACCAAAATGGATGTCAGAATTTTTCAAATACTTTAGTGGTACTCGATGTTTGTAACCAACCACCACCGGATACCCTAGTGACCTCGGGTTGCTCATTTTCTACGCTCCCATCTTTTGTAAAAGATTTTCCCGCACCGCTGTGCGATGAACATAGTTATACCAGTACAACGGTTGGTCACATTCCAGGAACACTCCGTTGGAATTTCGATGATAATAGTTCAATTCAAAGTGGTGCTGCGATTACCCATCGTTTTAATGAAGCTGGTTTCTATCGAGTAAGACATTATGCGCAGTTCGATGATCCCCTTAATCCAGGACAGGTTGTTTATTGTGGAAGAACTAGGATCGATACGGTCTTAATTTCTGCGGCTTTTGATTCAGATTTAGCTTGCCCTGGTGGGACGACACAGTTTACGGATATTTCTACCTTCTTACCAATCACAAGTATAAGTACTTGGAGTTGGAACTTTGGTGATCCGGCGAGTGGCGGAGATAATACTTCTACAGATATTAATCCGATCCACGTTTTTACGGATGTTGGAAACTATGATGTAACCTTGACTATATCAGATCCGTCCGGTTGTATTTCAGTTAGAACTCAAACGATCACCGTACATCCAAGACCTGATATAGATTTTTCAGAGCCAACTGTACAATGTGAGGCAACGGCGATGGAATTTAACTTAAATGTGCTGAGCGGAATCATTACCTCTGTAAGCTGGGATTTCGGTGATCCAGCAAGTGGAGCTGCGAACACTTCTACCTTGGAAAATGCTTTCCACCAATACGACACACCGGGAGCTTATGACGTTACTTTATTTGCCACCAATATTTATGGATGTACCAATAGCTATCTGCGGACCATTACCGTGGAACCCAATTTATTGAATGGTGATATTACTTTATCGCAACCATCGCCACTTTGTGAGGGAGAATCAACCACGCTGACTGCTCCTTCTGGAGGAATAAGTTGGGAATGGTCTTCTGGAGAAACGACCCAAGATATTACGGTTACGACCGAAGATGTATATTCGGTAACAATCACCGATGGACAAGGTTGTACGTATGCTCCAGGGGAAGTAGCCATTGACATTATTCCTGCTCCAGCTGGAACAATTCGATCTTTGGAGTTTGATGAGTATGGACAATTGCAAGATTATATTTATGATAATCCACGCGAAATTTGTGAAGGAGAAAATTTGTTTTTAGAAATTATAGCGGAAGGAAATAATAGCTATTCTTGGAGCACCGGATCAAGTCAGACCATCATTGAATTCTCAGATGATCGTGGTAATTTGCTCGCAGCAGGAACCTATGATTACACCGTAGTGATTACAGATAATATCACCGGCTGTACGGCAGAAGTTGGACCAACACAAGTGATAGTTCATGACTTACCAGCGGCCTTTACGATTAGCCCAGTAGGAGGCGGAACTGTATGTGCAGGTAGCAATACCTTATTTAGAGTGGATAGCCCAGACCCTACGCTAACCTACCGTTGGAGTAATGGAGAAGTTGGAGAAAGTATTACTGTTTCAGAAGGAGGAGCATATTGGGCCACGGCCATTAATAGTTTTGGTTGTGAAACAGAAAGTAACCAATTGACTGTACGAGATGGACCGAATGTAAATCTTGTACCTGCAGGTTGTCATACCCGTTGTACACCGGATACGATTTGTGTTCCCTTTGTTCCTAATATAGCCAGCTATCAATGGTACTTTGATGGAAGTCCAATTGCTGGAGCGACCGATAGAGAATATATAGCGATGAATAGTGGTTTATATCAATTAGAAATGACAGATAACCAAGGTTGTACGTTACTTTCAGATGGTTTAACCTTAACCCTTTCTACCGGATTTGGACATATTCGAGGATTTGTATATGATGATGTAAATCAGAATATGATGGTCGATGCAGGAGATAGTTTGTTGACCAATGTTACGGTTAACTTAATCCAAAACGGAGCCGTTATCGCTACACGAATTTCTAATCAAAATGCAGAATATATTTTTGAAAATTTCCCTGCAGGAGATTATACCATCCAAATAGATGCTAGCACATTACCGCCAAACTATATGCCCATCATCGAAGATGTAGACGTAACGATTAACGGCTGTGATGTAGACGAAATAATATCGTTGTTAGTTCAGGAAACGCAATGTGCAATTTTCTCTTCTACTCTTACTATAAACACCTGTAATGGTACCGTTGTTCCGTACGAAGGAGAAATTTTATCTCCCGGAATAACTCCTGTCACGCTAACTGCGGTCAATGGTTGTGATTCAATTGTCACCGTCACCGTAGTGGACAACACAAGTTATTTGATG
>CAZYAC010000112.1:0-13463 GCA_964645475.1 uncultured Saprospiraceae bacterium
ACCCTGAAAGGGTGATATTATTTTCTTATTTCCAACCTGCAAGTTAATAATATCCACCTTTTAAGGGAACTCAATTGCCAAAATATTGTTTACCAAAGGTAAAATGAGGAACTTCGCCCTCTGATAAAGATAGAACAAAGATAAATGCAACTTGTACCGAAAGACTTTTACGAAAAGTTAGAATTTGATAAGATTATTCAGCTACTGCTCCGCTATGGAATGGGAGCACCAGGAATCGAACGGCTGAAAACCTTAGAACCTGTTACTGACCTAATTGTCATTGACCGTTGGTTAAAGGAAACTTCCGAGTTTAGGGCTTCCATGGAAGAAAAGACCCATTTTCCTTTGTCTAATTATACGGATATATCGGAATACCTTCAGCATTTGGAAGTAATTGACTATGTAATGCCAATTGAGGCTTTACAAGAAATCAATGTTATTATCGTTTCTATTCATCAAATTAAAAAATATTTCAGCTTCGCACGACGGGAAGCTTTTCCACAACTTAGTCTCCTAATCAAAGACCTTATTTTTGATGAAGCACTCATAAAATCTATTACTTCAGTGATTGATGAGCATGGTGAGATTCGACCAGATGCCTCTCCAGAATTACAGAAAATTCGGAAAAAGATTAATTCTAAAAATATAGAATTAGACAAACGGTTCCGAAAATTGGTCACCGAATATCGACAGAACGGTTGGCTGACTGAAAGTGCGGAAAGTATCCGTAATGGACGTAGAGTACTGAGTGTGCCAGCCGAGCATAAACGGAAAATTCGTGGAATCATTCACGATGAGTCCGCTACTGGGAAGACAACCTTTATAGAACCTGAGGTGATTATTGCAATCAACAATGATATTTTTGATCTTGAAAAAGCAGAGCAACGAGAGATTTATCGGATACTTAAGGAATTGAGCACGACCCTCCGTCCTTATATTCCCCAATTGGCAAGTTATCTTGAGGTAATTATTGAATATGATATTATTCAAGCAAAAGCCAATTTGGCTCGACAATACGACGGGGTCCGTCCCAAATTAAGAACAGCGGCCCATATCCAAATTAAAGAAGCATATCATCCATTATTGTTTTTAAAAAATAAAGACACCAAAAAAGAAACGGTCCCTTTTAGTTTAAAATTTTCAGAAGGCAATCGAATTTTGTTGTTGAGTGGTCCAAATGCTGGAGGGAAATCAATTACCATGAAATCGGTGGGTTTATTACAGGTGATGGTACAGGCAGGATTGCTCGTCCCGGTAAATGAAGAATCGGAGTTTGGTATTTTTCAAAAACTATTTGCTGATATTGGAGATTCTCAATCTCTCGAAGATGATCTGAGTACCTATAGTTCAAGGCTGCAAAATATGCGCGCTTTTTTAAGAAGTGCAGATGACCAAAGTTTGGTTTTAATAGATGAGTTTGGTTCAGGAACTGATCCTAAAATTGGAGGAGCTATTGCTGAGGGAATTTTAAAAATCCTGAATCAGAAAAAAGTTTTCGGAGTGATCACCACCCACTATTCTAACCTAAAAATGTACGCCTACAAAAACAAAGGCATTGTCAACGCTGCGATGGATTTTGATAACGAATCTCTTCGGCCGACCTATAATTTACGAGTGGGCCGACCGGGAAGTTCTTATGCTTTTGAAATTGCCGAAAAAGTAGGTCTCGATCGTTCGGTTTTGACCTATGCGAAAACCAAGGCGGGTAAAAACGAAAAAGCAGTAGACGAATTACTCATTGACTTGCAGCGAGAGAAAAAACAATTAGAAGAACAAGTTGAAGAGATGTTGGCGCGGGAGAAAAAATTGGAAAAACTGATTAAAAACTACGAATCTTTGCATAAGGACCTAGAGTTCAAACGGAAAAAAATTAAACTTGAAGAAAAAGAAAAATCGTTACAAACCGCTGCTGGCAATAACAAAGCTTTCGAAAAATTAATTCGAGAAATTAAAGAAGATAAGAACTTAGACAAGGCCAAAGAATTAGCTGCCAAGGTAAAAGAAGAAAGAAAAGAATTGGTAGAAAACGTTTCCAACCTTAGAGAGGATTTATATTATCAAGAAGATGCTAAATCCCAAAAAGAAATTAAAGTCGGCGATTTTGTTAAACTAAAAACAGGTGGGGCAACAGGGACGGTAGATTCCATCAAAAAAGGCAAAGCCGTCGTTTTGATGGGACTCATGAAAATGACTACCAACCTTCGAGATCTTCAACTTGCCAACGAACCGCTAGACATTAAATCCAAAAAAAGCGTCCAGACCGACATTAGCTCCAGCGCCTCAAAATTTGAATCTAAACTCGACCTTCGTGGATTGTACCGAGAGGAAGCCATTCAGCGCGTAGAAGAGTTTGTAGACAAAGCGATTATTAGCAACGCTACTCATCTACGGATCGTTCATGGAAAAGGTAATGGTATTCTTCGAAATGCTGTCAAGAAAAAATTACGAGAGTATAAGGCAATTACCAAAGTCAGTCATCCTGCACATAATGATGGAGGAGATGGAGTAACGGTGGTAGAGTTATAAATCTTGAATATCCAATAAATCAATATCCAATAAATCAATATTGAATATTCGAGATTGGATATTCAACATTTTAAACAAGACAGGATTTATCTTAATGCTTGATTATCATTCTATACTAATCACCTTTCAAACAAAGCAAAATACCCTTGACCTTTTATTCCACCACTTCCACTTTTCTACTTTCATTTCTACCATTAAAAGTTGGGAAATACATCATCTCTGCAGTCGCTGGATTCATCGTGAAAGTTCCCGTATAACCTGGTTCTAAATTTACGATAAAAGTATGATTACCAGCAGGCAACCGGCGGCAATAGATAGCTATCCGATCCTTAAAATATTCTCGATGGGTCTCGTATTGAAAGCGGTTTCGCCAATTTCGAGTGTAGGTGTCGTCATAACTACAGCTAGCCGGTATTGGAATTTCAATGACCATATATTCGGCCAACGCCTCAGATTTTACCGAGACTTTTAATTGTACTTTTTCGTTGGCTTCTAAGACGGTGACCTTTTGATTATCCTGTAATAATTCTGTCGTAATCTCAAATATATCTGATTTCGGTTTTGGGGTCGGATTCCAAAATTCTTGATAGGCGGTGAGATAGAGTGGAGCGTTTCCACTTTTTTCAAAGCGAATTAGATGGTTAGAAAAATGATTTAATTGGAAAACAGTATCAGAAAAATTTCTCAGTAAAGTGTCATTCACGGTTAAAGATGCACTCCGATTAAGAAGACCATTTTTATCAAAATCTTCTTTAAGTAAACTGTGAATAATTTTTGCGGTGAGATAGGTGTTATACCAATAGTTATTTCGGTTTTTTCTTCGAAGAATATATCGCTTAAGACCATCTGCAATAGTTATTTCTCCAGCATTTGAGAAGATGTGGTAAGCTAGAAGATTATTATTAAAATGTGTTCTGCGTATTTGATAGCTTCTTTTTATTTCTCCAAAATAATAATTTCCCAAAAACGTCTTATGCATTTTACTCTTTAGACTTTCTAGATTGATTGGAAGATCAGCTGCTTGTTTTATTTTTGCGATTAACAAGGTATCATAAAGACTCTTTCCCTGCCAATTTTTTTCTAAGGGTTCTAGCCAATTTTCAAAGTCAGCATTTTGTTGAATATCGATCAACAAATCCAACCAACGAAGGCGAAGAGAAGGTGAAAAATTTTCCGCTTCGTTGGCCATCCAAATTAATGCTTTGTCTAAAGAAGAAGAAGGATATCCATTTTCATTCGCAAAAGAAAGTACTTTGACTATGTGAAAGCTCATCCAATAGTTGGGTTCGCCAGTAGACCACCAAGACCAATAGCCCAAGGAATTTTGCCTTTTTTCTAATAGTCTGACAAGTCTTTTAATTTGCTTTTCATGATCATGACTTTTTTTTAAAACCTTTGCTAATTTCTTATCCCATACCAAGGCTAAAAGTTTGCTGGCAGCTTGTTCGTTACATTCATGTCGATAGCGACGCAAGTATTTTAATCCTGATCTAGCAATGCTTATTTGATTGGTTTCTGCTCGTATAAAAACAGGTCCATTGTTTGGATCAAATTCGACAGAGATCGTTGTGTCTTTAGTTAGCAAATTATAGATTCCACTGATTTCTTCTACACCTATTGGTAGCACAGGAATACTTCGTTGTTCTCCATCTTGGTAATTGACCGAAGATAATTCATACGTTAAGGTTATACTATCTGTCGTTGGTGTATTTAACAATGATTTCTCAATTTTAACGTCGGAAAGTGAAAACTGATTACTTTGTAAGATTTTTCCATTGGAGATAAACTTAGTTTTAGTGGAAATTGTATCTCCGGAATAGTTAAGTGATTTCCCAACTAGATTAATTTGATCACCTGCTACTAAAAAACGCGGAATCGCTAATTGCGCCATTACTTTCTTGTAAGCATCGGTGGTAGATTGCACCATGCCTGCTTGTTTTTTTCGATTCATTCCTATTACAAAATTATTCCAACGCGTAGTATTGTCAGGATAGGTTACGTTGAAGAATGCTTCGCCGTTTTGGTCGGTGACAAGTCGGGGTTGGAAGTAAGCGTAGTCGGAGAATTCTGAACGGAGAGAATTGTTAGTTGCCTGTTCAGATTCTGTTCCTTCAAGTTGATAATCCGCGCTTTGTTTAATTTCTTCCTCTCCAATTTGACCGCCTCTTACGCGAGTCCCGTCAATGTAATAATCAACAGCATCAGATCGGGAACCACGAACCGTTACATCATCTTTGATGAAAACGCCAGCTGCCCTACCCGCAAGAGCTACTTCAGCTCTCCTTCTTTTTTTTTCTCTCCCATATCCAACGACTACTACCTCATCTAATAAACTAGGACCCGCCATCATTTTGATATTAAAACTGTTGGAAGAAGGGACAGAGACCGTTAATGTTTGACTTGAAAATCCCGTATAAGAGACTGTTACTTCATAAACGCCATAAGGTAATTCAAGGTTGAATTCACCCTCCAAATTGGTCACAGTCCCAAGGTTAGATTTTTGTATAAGAACAGTGGCACCAATTAAAGGTTCGTTGGTTTCGGCTTCCCGGATTACTCCCCAGATCCCTGAAAAAGGAACCTGGTAAGGTTTTAATGGTTGTCGTTTTTCTTCCATTAATTTTTGAGGTAAATCGGCTAAAGAAATGGTAAATAAATCTGGATGTTTTTGCATTAATTTTTTTAAAAACACTTGTGAACTATCTGGCATTAAAACCTTTTTTGAAAGGTCTTCAAAAAGTACAACATTGCCTTCGATATTAAAATCATGTTCTAAGTAACTGCCATCTTTGTACAAAACGGATAATTCAAAATTGCCGTCCGAGAGTGCTTGAAATTTAGGGTTAAATCCAGGAATAAAAACTTGTAGACTATCTTTAGATTTTAAAAGCGTCAAACGGATTTTTTTTTCATTATTAATCTTGAATATAGCTGTATTTTTACCAAGTTTATTTCTAGGAGACTGGGTGCCTCCAGCAATATCCAATGCATAAATACGCTTTAAATCATCGGGAGCATAAATCTTATTTAATGGATATTTAACCGGCAATTTTTTTGGTAGAGGTTTATTGAGTTTAAAATCATATTCATAAAGCCGATCTCTTTCCGGGGTTAATTGATAACTAAAGCCTGATTCAAATTTTAGGTTTATGGGTTGATAAGTAGTATTCAGAGGTACTCTATTTAGGCTAGGATAGAATTGAATATTTTGATTTCGAAAAGGACCTAATTTGAAGTATTTTTTTTTGTTGTTTATAAAATGAATACGATTATTACCTTGGGTAAAAGCTGTTTCGTCAAACCAATTGTTCCAATGATTTTTTAGTACTAAGATAGATTTATTAATTAGGTTTTTTTCTGAATTGGTCCAAGAGCCCTCTTTGGGAATTCTTTTAATGCTAATATTGCTATTTAAGTAGTTACTTTCTTTGATCGAAATTTCTAGTTTGTAACCTGCTTTTAGCTCAATTTTCGGAAGCGTGTATTCATATTTGTTTGTCCGAATCGTAATGCGATTATTACCAATATTTCCAACAAAACTATAAGGAGGATTATCGTCTACATCATAAAAATAAACCAGTTCCCGATTGACCTTGATCATTAAGATGGGTTGTTCTTTTCCATCTTTTATAATATAGGGTGCAAACTGTGCTATATCTTGATAAAAACTATCTCCTTTTATTTTTTCGTAATGAAGTAGAACACCTTTTTGAGGATAACGAATTTTATAAAAAAGGTCTTCAGTTAATTTCATCCTTTCTACCCAGTTTTTGGTGATTTTTTTACGTTTGATATTCTTTCGCGTATTAAATCGATAAGATGGTTTCTTTTTCGGTTTTTTAAAAGGACCAATCTTAATTTTAGGACCATAGAGGTTAGAATTTTTAAATTGATCGTTGATACTAAGCGCAGTTAGATTGACGTTTGCGGCGTTTTTTCCTTTCTCATCTTTGATTTTTACTTTGACCGCTACAGTTGCGCCTGGTTGGATAACAGCAGGTTGTATTACCTGCATATCTAGTTTGTTTTTGTAAAACTTTAAATCTAAGTTCTGATTGAAAATCCGGCCATTCCATTTGTAACTGTATTTCAAATAATAAGATTTATTTGGGTTGGCGACTCTGGAAAAAAAGACACCTGCAGGAATAGAGGAGGCTGCTGTTTTTAATTTTTTATTTTCATACCATTCCCAAACTAGCGGTAAGCTGCGCGGATTACGAACGTATACATAAAGTGAGTCGCCGACATGTTCTCCCGATACTGCTACTTGTGCATTTTCTTTACTCAAATCAAAAGTTTGTATTAAAATGGAATCCTCTGTAAAAAATTGCCATGTGTAGTTCCGAGAACCAACTTCTTCTTGATAAGGAAGGTTTATTTTTTTTCGTTCAAGATGAATATAATCCGTACGTTTTTCTAAGATTATCTGGTCTAGGCCTGGCCGGTTAGGACAATTATTCTGGACCGTTAATGTTTTGGTATCCAAGGAGACGGCAAAACAATCTAGCATTTTCTCTGCTGGATTTTTTCTTGGGTACAAGGACAATCGTTGGGTTTGAATTTCTCCGTTGGCATTGCTGAAAGTAGCTATTACTCGATATTGAAAAGTCGCTGGCGGTATTATTGAATCAGGTACGGTAATATTGGTGGGTTGGTTTTTATCCAAAGCTTGTTCATAAGTCCACAGCGTATCTCGGATAATAACCTTATCTGCATAGAAAGAACGGGGTTGGACAAGTTTGTGTAATTTTTTTGGAGCTAGAATTTGAATTTTTACTTTGGCATCTTTAACTCTTAATCCGTTTTTATAAAAACCATTCGCTAAAAATCTAATAGTGTCTCCGTAATAATAAGTTCGATTTTTAAGTTCGAAATCATAAGCTATTTCATCCAATTGATAATCCTTAAAACGAAAGGATTGACCAAAGCTGGAGAGATATTTATTTTTAAAAGAAACATAATAATTCCGATCTAATTTTAATTCTAAACTATCATGTAGAACAAGTTCGTAAGTGTAATTTCCATTTTTATCGGGAAATAATTTCGTTCCCGAACTACGGGATCCATATCCAAAGCTTCGGAGGTACAACGGTTCTTTAGGAAAACGCCCCTTTTTATCCACAAAATAGGCTTTCATTTTTAAGGTGTCGCTAGGTCGGTATTCGGGTTTGTTGAGGACCATATATCCTCCAAAATTTGGATTCTTGATTTTTTGAATCGTATTTTCTATTCCATAAAATAACCTGCGTGGCCATTTGATGGGATTGAGTTTTATCCAAAAATTATTACGGTATTGATATTCTTTATCCAAGGTTCGATGGACTATTTGATCATTAATCCTAGCAACCATTTTTACTTTCTTTTTTCGTTTCTTCTTTTTCCAACGAAAATGTTGCGTTGGCTCGTGCCATTTTAATAATTTTCCATCCAACCAAATTTTTGCGGAAGCCTTTTTTTCTAGGGTCGCATATACAGGATTAAAATAAAGGTACTTATTGGCGTCTATCAAATCTACTGTTGCTGAAGTCTTAATTAGAAGTTCTATATCTATGTCCTCATCAACGTTGGTGACACGGAGATAATTTCCAGGTGGTAATTCAGGATTTGAAGTTAGGTCTTTTGCAGGAAGTTTTATTAAAGTGTGGAAATAATCAGGAGTTGGATTAAAGTTTTGTTTCGCTAATAATTCTAGGGTTTCTTCAGGCGTAATTTTATAAAATAAATATATTTTTTTGGGAGCGCCGTTTTGCCCAAAAAGCGTCACAGAAAAGAAAGTAACGAATACCCAACAGAAAATTCGAAATAACATAAAACACATATTTTAATGGTAAAGACGGGCAATCGTTTACTCAAGAAATAGTTTTCCTATTATTATAACGTTAAAAATTCTAATTACGTTGGTTGGATTTATAAAAAAAACCATCCCGAAATTAAATTCAGGATGGATTAGGATTTAAATTTTATTCTAAAGTTGCTTCATTTTAATCATTAGCAATAATGAAAATTCTCGAACTTTCCTTGAATCCTCCTAAGATTTGTAAGCTATAAGTCCCTGAAGGTAAAGTAGATATATCAAATTGAACTGTATTCATTTCTTCTGTCACTGCTTCCAGAGACATTCGCTGAACGACTTTTCCTTGTAGGGTGGTGATTTGAATTTGTACCTCTTCAGAATTAGAATAAAAATTCAGATTCAAAGCACCTAGATTACGATTGATCGGATTAGGATAAAGCTCTAATTTATAATCGTGGGCGCAATTAGTTGTTATATTGATGATTTTGGAATATTCGTAACTTCCATCTAGATCAACCATTTTCAAACGGTAGTAATTGTATTGAGTCGCCTGCTTATCTGTGTAATTATAATGGACTCCTGTTCCAGGTCCTCCATTACCATTAATAGTTTTGATTTTACTAAAAAACTGACCATCACCACTTCGCTCAATTTCGTAATGAGAGAAGTTCTCCTCTGTAGCTGCATGCCAATTGAGAGCAACATGACATCCGCTCGCTTTTCCTGAAAACTGAGTCAGTTCAACTGGTAAAACAACTAGAGCTTGGAAATCTTCTGCTTCTCCATTGGTCTTTCCGCCTCCAAAATCTGTTGGTGCAAACGGTTGGTCATCTGCTCGTATTCGGACATTTACACTGCTGCCAATAAATGTTGGAGCAGTAACACTAACTGTCGCGGTCTCACTTCCAGTACCTGTTGTAATTTGCGATCCAGTATAGAAATCATCATAAACCCCATCTTCATCCCAATCGATCCACATTCCATAAAACACGGTATCAACTTTTGCAGAATTTACAGTGACCTCAACGTCATAGCTTGTTCCAGCTTCTGCTAGCATTGGAAATTCTCCTGCTGCTGAACCAAAGGTTATAGCGTCATCGAATTGATCATTACCCGTGTTTGAACTATTTTCAAAACCAACATTTTCTCCGAGCCAAATATCGCTTGCTCCATCAGGAACATTATCGTTATCACTGTCTGTTAATGCACGGTGCCAAGCTACTGGGTAAGTTACTGGACCATCACCATAATCTCGATTAACATCAAGTACGGTAATCACCAAGGTTGCATCTGCGCAAGCCACTATTGTAGGATTATCATCACAAGTTGTATATGGAACGTTTACGTTTCCTACAAAACCAGTAGCAGGCGTAAAGGTATAAGTTCCATCGCTATTGAGTGTTAAGCTTCCAGCATTGGGAACAAAAACGCCCATGTCGTTGGTACCACCCACAGTTGTAGGCATTCCAATTGTTCCAGCTGTGTCTCCTTTTCCGTCACCATCAGTATCTACCAAATAATCTGTGATGATTTGAGTATCAGATTCACTGTCATTATCATTTATCATTACATCATTTATTACCGTTACTCCTGCATCCGTCACAGCGGCATCATCACTAGCAAAAGTGGTGTTTTCTGTTTCTGGTAAAACGTCAATGATTAATTCTGTGTCATCACAAACTCCTGGAGCCTCTGAATTACAGATCGTATAAGGTTGTATTACCCTACCTGTAAATCCTGATGCAGGTGTATAAGTATAGGTGCCATTTGTATTTAAAGTAAGAGTTCCTGCATTGGCTACAGGATTTCCATCTTCATCTACTCCTGGAACAGTGACATTAGAAAGTGGAGTAGTGACGGATGGATTCAAATTATCTGGATCTAAATCATTTGCTAATACATTACCACTTCCGGGTTCATCCATCTTTACACTGTTCGCATCTGGATTGGCAATTACCTGTGTTGTTTCTGGACTTATGGCTGGTAATACTTCAAGATAAACGGTTGAAGTATCACAAAGGACTGGTGCTCCATCATCGCATACAATATATTCATAAGAAGTTTCACCTGAGAATCCATTTGCTGGAGTAAAAGTATAACTACCGTCGTTATTTAAAACTACCGTTCCATCAGCTGGAGCCATTCCTCCGTTCGGTTGGTTTAAAGTAAAGGTTTGATTATCTCCCTCTGGATCAACATCATTGGTACTAATGTCGGCGCTCACTGGCGTTTCAAAAGGTGTATTGTTAAAATCATCTTTTGATGCAATTGAATTAACTGGAAGGGTAGTAAGATATATGGTTGCGGTATCACAAGCTTGTGGCGTTCCGTTATCGCAAGCGAGATATTCTACTACTTCCGTACCAATAAAATCTGGTTCAGGTTGATAAGTATAATCACCATTGGTATCAATAACTAAAGTACCTCCACTTGGTAATGGATTTGCTGTTGATCCGTCAACGGTTATTGTTGTCTCATTGCTTGTTGTACCGCTGGATACGGTTTGGGTATTTCCTTCTGGATCTGAGTCATTTGTAATAATATTACCATTTTGTGCAGCACCTTGATTGCCGAGATTAGCATCATCATTTGTAAAAGTATCATTTCCATTATCTGGTAGAATAGTGATGGTCAATGTCGCATCATCTGTTCCACTATTACCGTCACTGATCGTATAATCCACTGGAACATCGCCAGTAAAGGTTGGAGTTGGATCGAAGGTATACGTACCATCTGCATTTAAAGTCATAGATCCAGCAAGCACGGTATTACCCGTATCATCTGTTCCATAAATTGGTGTAGCCACACCGATTGATAGGACTTCATCTACGAGTCCGTCTCCATCTGTATCGGCAAGTGCTGCCGTCAAGGTAAGTGGATCATTTTCAGGATCAGAATCATTCGGTAAAATAACATTCCCAGAAACATTTATATCTATTAAAGAAGTGTTCGTATCATCGTTAGCTACTGGTGGTTCGTTTTGAGTCGGATCATCAGCAGGAATCACGTTGATGACTAGCATTGCTGGATCGGTGTTACCGTTATCATCAACGACCACATACTCCACTGGAACATCGCCAGTAAAAGAAGGGGTTGGATCGAAGTCGTAAGAACCATCAGGGTTGAGTGCATTGGTACCAGCCAAGATTCCATTTTCATCATAAATATCAGTTGACGAACCATCTAATGGAATTGTAACTGAATTTCCTAGAGCATTAAGCCCTGTGGCCGATTGAACGGTTTGATCGTCCCCAGTTGGATCATAATCGTTCGTTAAAATATTACCGCTTATATTTACATCTTGAGGTGTTTGATTGATATCGTTTTCTGCAATGGTCAAACATGCTGAAGCGGTTTGAGAGGCATTATCAGAAGTACCGACTGCTTGTCCGGATGATGTTGCCACGACTGGGATTCCATTATTATCAACTCCACCTGATAAAGTATCATTCTGAAGATTATCATAGGTGAAATTTCCTCCACCTTCAATGGCATCAGGACAACTATCTCCATCTCTATCCAAATCAAGTGAATTAATAACTCCATCTCCATCATCGTCCATTGAACTACAAACATTGTTAGCATTTAATGTACAAAAATCTGCATCCTGATAGTTAGGAATTCCATCTCCGTCGCTATCAGCTGCTGGATCAGCAGCGAGACAAGAAAAAGCACTATTTACGGCACTAGTAATATCAAAAGTCTCTTGTTGAGAAATAGGAGTGTTAACTAATCCTTGATCCGCGAAAGGAGTAGTGATAGTAGCAAAATCAGTACCGCTTAAAGTATAGGTATTTCCTTGTAAACCATCGCCATAAGTATCAAAAATAGTAAAGGTATAGGTTCCATTTTCTGAGACATTGACTGCATCAGTAACAGTTGTATTTGCTTGAGCACCAGCATATGGACCTCCAGTTGTCACTACTCCTGAAGGGCCAGAAATAGACCAAGTAATTTCAGTTGGAAATTGATCTAAATTTATAGAAATATTTATATCTGAAGTAGTAAGGGTTAATGGATCTGTTCCACAGAATTCTTGTGTATCTAAAATTCCATCGTTATCATCATCCAAATCATTTATATCTGCTATGCCATCAAAGTCAGCATCTTGACAAGCATCTGCTTGGAAGGTACTATTTTGAGAACTACCTACATTTTGTCCAGAGGAATTGGCAATAATGGGAATACCATTCGCATCAACCCCGCCCGTTAAGGTATCGTTTTGAATATCGATTACTGTAAATCCACCATCACCTTCAATGGCATCTGGACAACCGTCATTATCAGCATCTAGGTCCAAATAATCTGGAGTGCCGTCATTATCTGTATCCCGAACATCACAAAAATCAAAACTTGCTTGAAAAGAAATTGCTTGGTTATCATCGGGTGCAGTACCAGTATTAAAATATACAATGACAACAGAATCTATCGGTACAGGAAAAGTAACCTGAGTTAATCCTTCCGGATATGTTGAGGTAACCGCAGTACCTGTAAAACTATTTTGGCCGTTATTGAAGGTGTTAGCAACTCCTGAAACAATATCAGCAGGTTGGATAGTGTAAATTTCTCCTTGATAATAGCCATTATAAATTACGTTATCTACATAGGCATTGATGTCAGATGCATCTACATCTATAGTAGCCATAACTAGATTAGAAACTGGGTTGCTAAATTTAAAAATATGTTCCGACGTCCCATTTGTAACAGATGTCTGTCGCACCTTGTAAGAATTTATTCCGTTAAAAAAATTTATTCCTGTTCCACCAGGTTCTACCCTAACTATTCCCATTGGATCTCTTCGTTCAAGACTGACGGTGGTATTTGTAAAAGTAGTCGGAGGTGATGCTGCAGTTGAAATTGGATCCACTCCGGCTGCCCAATGATTTGTAAAAATTAACTGATCTGGAGTTCCAACGCAGCTGAGTTCATCAGTGTTTAGTATACCATCATTATCGGCATCTTGATCATCTAGATCGTTAATCCCATCTCCGTCAGTATCAGTTGGAGCTATTGTGGTAACAAGAGAAAAATTTGGAGTAGTGGTTGAATAACTAGTAGGATAACCTAAATTGAAAAATAGAAATAGGAAACTAGCTTTGAGTAATAATCTCATAACAAGTAGTTTTTAATTTAATACACTGTG
>CAZYAC010000113.1:0-13433 GCA_964645475.1 uncultured Saprospiraceae bacterium
GTATTTCATGGAGAAAACTTGTTCCAACTGAATAAATAGTGTATATTTGCGCTCCAATATCGCGGAGTGGAGCAGTTGGTAGCTCGTCGGGCTCAGCAAATTATTGTTAGATCATTGACTTATGGAAAATACCAAACTTAAAGGAGACATAGCCGAACAAGCTTTTGTTTTACAATGTCTCAAGAAAGGTTGGGGTGTATCAATTCCGATTGGTGATAGATTACCTTATGATTTAATTATTGATTTGAAAAATACTTTACTTAGAATTCAAGTGAAAAGTGCATGGTATGATTCAAAAAAAGAAAATTATGTCGTTGATAATCGAAGAACCAAAACAAATCGGAAAACGATGGTACGTTCATCTTACAATGTAACAGATTTTGACTTTGCTGTTCTTTACATTGAAGATCTAGATGTTTTCTACATCATGCCAAGTGAGGTATTTATAAGTTATGGTTCCGAAATACACTTAGTCGAAACCACCAAGCGTCAACGAAAGCCGAAAGCGGCCATTTATCGAGATGCTTGGAAAATGATTGAACAACGGGCTGCTTCAGAAGAAATTCTGAAGTGAATTTCGTCAAATTCGGGGAAGCCTTTAGTATGGTAATCCCGAGCCAAGTCCCAATTTTATGGGAAAGGTGTAGAGACTTGATGGCGAACACCTAAGTTTTGAAATTCAAAATATGGTGAAGAGAAAGTCCAGACCACAAATGCCAAATCTTGGCAGCAGTGAAAACTGTAGTTGGTAAGCATAACCCGAAGGTCGTAGGTTCGAGTCCTGCCTCCGCTACAAAGAAATAAGGTTCTTACAGAAATGTGAGAGCCTTTTTTGTTTTTGGTGAACGTTTGGAAAAATAGGGTAGAATTCTTTTTATTTTTTTGAAATTTTTGGTTGTGCTTTAGCGAAATCTTGCTAAGATGCATTTGGAAGAGATACTTTTCTTATTTTTGATTAAGGGACCAAATCTTCATACAGTAGTCTTCATGTCTAGCCTTTTGAGGTACACTGGGTATGATTATTATAACAACATAAGTACAGTAGAATGGTTAGCTATAAAGTTCTCTGCCTGTTTAAATATCACTTGATACAACTCTGTCCAAAGGAGTATACCTAGTCTCCCCGAGTAGAATGATTAGGTCTATCATTAGCTCCGCACTGATATAGTTAAGTTTACTCGAATCTGTATATTTGACTTTATCATCAGCTATATTTTCCCGCTTTGGCTAAATCCAATAATCTATTTTTGGGATAAGTGAAATCCTACATTTTAGCGAGTGTTTTTAAAAGATCTAAAAAGACTTTTTATTAAAAGTTAATACAAAAAAGGGAGTATCTTTGATATCTGTGGATATTTTTTTGGGATTTCAATGATAGTAATGATACTAAAAGTACCTCTTATAATTGTATGTATATTCTGTTACGGACTCGTAATAGGGCAGGATCGTCGCCCAACGGGATTGATCTTGGAGGATGAATATTTTAATTCAGTAGAGAAGGATACTTTTCCTGATGGTGTGAAAGAAAAAATAAAAGAATTTGTTGACCTCAAAAAATATTGCCCTATGGCAGGTGACCAAAAAGGAACTGAGACCTGTGTTGCCTGGGCAACAGGATATGGCGGTTTAACAATTTGTCGGGCTATTCGAGATTCGATAATAGATAGAGACGCCATAACTGAAATGGCTAATTCTGTGGCGTTTATTTTCAATAATATAAAGGAAGATGCTGCTTCCTGTCAAGAAGGAGCAAAATTTTCAGCAGCTTTTGATTTGTTGCAAACAAAAGGAGACTGTTTAGCTATTAGTTTTGATGACACCATTTCTTCTTGCCAACAGCTCCCCGCTGAATATCATGAAGAAGAAGCCAAGGCTTTTAAATTGAAGAACTACGGATTAGTGCTAGATCGAGAAGATCATCCAAAAATTAAAATTGAAATACTCAGAAAAGTTTTATCTTCAAATCAGCCTTTGATTATAGGGATGGATATTACGGAAAGTTTTTATGAGGTAACCCAAACAGAAAGTTTATGGCAACCAACCAAAGAAGAAAAGATCGAATGGGCTCATGCAATGGTGGTGGTAGGATATGATCATTCTAAAAAGGAAATCGAAATTTTGAATAGCTATGGTAATTGTTGGGGGGATGATGGTTTTTTTAAAATAAAATATGATGATTTTAATCGACTCGTTAGATATGGGTTTCAAATGGTAATTGATGATCAATCAATTGTTCGAAAACAAAATCCAATATTTTCCTATTTAAATACCCTTTGGGAGCGATATGTAGCCAGTAGAAATGAGCCTGCTTATCGTTTAAGAGGAGAATGTTATCTTGAATCCAATGAGCTTCAAAAGAATGCTATATATATCGAAAATCAAGGTTATTACGAAACCGTACCCTGGAAAGTAAATGATGAGTTAAAGTTGAAAATTAAAAATATTAATCCAAAGGCGTTTATCTATGTATTCGGATATGATGCTAAAGGCAGGATTAAATTTTATGAAAAACAGTCACCTGATGACCTTGCTAACGAAGAGGACTTTAGTCGTAATTTGACAGTGCCTCAAAACGGTATTCTTCAATTAAACGAAAAAGGAGTGGAGTATGTCTGTGTATTGTTTTCAGAAAAAAAAATAAACAATTTTGAAAACCAAATTAAACAGTTACCTATCGCTGATAATGATTTTATAAAATCCGTTAAAGCGTTCTATAAAATAAACTTGCAATCAGTAGTTTATAGTCATGATACAATGCAATTCGAAATTCCCAAAAACACATCAAGAAATCTGATTCCTATTTTCTTAAAATTGAATGTTGAATAACCTACTTTTATTTTGATTAAATGAAGTATCGAAATTTTATATTACTGTTGTTATTATTGAATTTTGTTTTGGCTTTTGGGCAACCTAAGATTGGTGTTATATGGGAGCAAAAAATAACGAACGAAAATAATGTAGAAGGACATCAAATTATTCAAAACCTATCAGGAGACTATGTGACGATCGGGACCGTTGTATCTGGTTTGAAACAGCGAAAGGATATTTATTTTTCTATTCTTGATCAAGAAGGCACCATAAAATCAGAAAGAATAATTAAGACTTCTCTTAATGAAGAAATGTTTTCTATTATACAAAATATAGATGGAAGCTATATTTTAGGAGGATATATTGAAGGAGAAGAAAAAACAGAAGCTTGGTTATTACAATTAAATGAGGATGGAGATGTATTGTCAGATATTAGTTTGGGAAATGGAAAAATATTAAATCTCGTAAATGACGAAAATGGTAATATTTATGTTACGGGTGAATTAGAGGACCAAATACTTTTTGCGGTGTTAGATTGGAAATTTAATTTATTGGAAAAAAAAGAATTAGAAGCAGGAGTTGGTCAAGGGATTTATTATGATGAGAAGGTGGTTTACCTTACTGGATATGAGGATACTAAAAATAATACCATTAAGCTGATCAAATTAAAAGTTGATTTAGGGAAGGTTCAAGTTGATTGGTCAAAATCCTTTGAAAATGGGAAAGGGGTAGATGTTTTAGTCGACAAAGCAAATAATGTTTTAATTACTGGTCTAGATACACCAACAAAAAGACAAGAAGATCTGCTAGTATCAAAAATTGATCCTGATGGACAACTGTTGTGGCGAAATAAATTTGGAGGACTTAGAAGAGACGGTGGCAACTCAATTGTAGAAACTAAAGAAGGGAATTATTTAATTGCAGGATATAATCAATCTTTTAAGAAAGGTGCAAAAACGCCAAAAGGATGGTTAATTCATCTGGATGAAAAAGGCGAATCCTTATGGCAAGATGATTTTTATTTTGGAGAAGGCCAAGCATATAGAACTAAAGATATTATCCAGTTAAATCATAAAGATTTTATGGTTGTTGGAGTAAAGTCGTATGGTGTTGGAAATGAAAAGAAAGATACTTGGTTATGGAAAATAGAAGAGGATTATATTGCTCCTACGGTTTCATCAACTGATCTAGTTTTTGAAAATAATGGATTCGTTGATACCAATAACGATAAGGTGCTAGAAGCATCAGAAAGAGGTTTTTGGAAAGTTTTAATTCATAATAAATCTGATGCTCCAGTTCATGGACTGACTTTTCGACTTGATGAAGAAAATTTTCCAAAAGGTGAAAGTGATAGTCTTTTTATAGAAATTGCAAATTATATAGAAATTGGAAAAATTGAAGCTAATTCATACCAAAAAATTTCTATCCCCATTTCTGGAAAAGAATTAATCAATGATGGATTGATCTCATTAACAGCAAATATTTTCTTAGATAGTCAACTTATCAAAAAAATAGATTTACCAAAAGTGGTTACCCAATCTAAACTGGAAACGAAGTTAGTCTTTGACAAAGCGTACTTGCAAAGTTTCAAAGATTCTATTTTTGAAATAGGTAAAGCCAATCAAATTCAAATCAAAATCGCCAACTTAGGAAACCAAACTGCAAATGGCTTTCAAGCCCAGATATTATTACCAGATCAAGTTTATGCCATTAAAACAAAAGATAAATATGCCTTGCCTTTAATTGCTGAAAAAACATCTGAGGCAATTGATTTTTCATTTATCGTAGACCGAGATTATCATGAGCAAACCATTCCTATTAAGTGTGCTATTCTTGATAGTTTATCTAACCTTGTAGCGGAAACCTTAGTCGTTCTTCCCATACAAAATCAAAAAGAGATGGAGTTACCGTCTGCTCCACCAAATATGGAAAGCATGGCAGTTGGTTGGAATGAAAAAATAATATCAGATACTATTCATTGGGAAGAAGCATCCGTTGAATTAGAATTTTGGGCCCATTCCACCTCGCTTATTGGAAAGAATAATTTTAAACTATTTATTGAACCCGGAGATGGTGTATCCGCCAATGGAGAGAAAAGTATGGACAGAAGTCCAGAAATTAAGTGTATGACCACAAAAGATGAGGTGGAAAATTATTATACCGCCAAATGTACCTGTGAAGTGTTTTTAGAAAAAGGGGATAACAAAATTAAAGTGCAAGTCGCTAAGCAAAATGATACGATTGCCACCACAGAACGTATCTATCATTTGAAATCAAATCTTTATCTTTTCGCGGTAGGTATTCCTTATACTGATTTAAATTATACGCAAAAAGATGCCCATGATTTTGTCAATTCATTTGGAAGTCAAGATAGATGGTATCATGCAGTAAAAACATTTATATATACCGAACCAGCAGAAACCGTGACCGATGAATTACGCAAACGATTTATTGATTTGCAAGGGTTAGGGAGCACGATTCGACCTTTTGATCAATTGATTGTGTTTATTTCAGGGCACGGAATAATTGATGAAAAGAATAACAAAGAATTATTAATTCCATGTTCTGATTTTAAAGGAAAAAAAGAGGTTTATAAAACACTTTATTCTCTGAGCTTAAAAGAGGATATAATTGAGAAAATGGAAGCTATTAATTGTCAAAAAACACTCTTTTTAGATGCTTGTAAAAGTGGTGGAAATGAAATGGAATCTTATTTTTTTAAATCTCAAGATCAGCAACTTCAAATTATCGCTTCTTGTAGTAGCAATGAAAACTCTTATGAAGATAAGTCATGGAAAAATGGTGCTTTTACTAAAAGTATACTGGAAGCAATTGCAAACCATCCTTTTAAAACCGGAGGTAAAAAAATCTATCCAGACCTTAACAATGATACTGCTATTACGCTTTCTGAGTTGAAAGCATATATTTCAACATGGGTACCTACCCAAGTCAAAAAAGTCAAAAACAAACCTCAACATCCTTACTACTTACCAGAGAATCCCAAAAAAGATCAAGTCATTTTTAAGTATTAATCTATAGCATTTTCCTATATTGGTATCCGCAGCACGTAAGAAGGGACGCTAATTTTTAAGTGGGTGGCCTCGAAACGAAACCCATCTTCTTGTGATGAGGTAGTTCATACTCAACGCAAAATTTTCCTCAAAAGGCTATTAAACCTCATTTTAATAAGATATATTCATACCTTAAATAACTTCCCAAGTTAAAAATAAACACACAAATGACCAATTACTCCCTACTTTTTGTTGTCGTAAGTTGCTTCTTTGTGTTATGGATTAATCATGAAGATTTAAACCCTAAGTTCAAAGCTGATCAACTAACAATTGAAACAAATAATTCTGCCCCAAAAAACACCTCAAAATCATCTTCAATAACTCAAAGCATACTTTGTGAGGACGAAGGTTTTGCTAATTTAGGTTTTTTTGATATCCTTCCTCAAAATGGATTAAAAACAAGTTCTGGTACTTTAACTAATTTAACTTGGCCTCGATATGACAATTTCGAAGTTGACTATTTTGTTAATGAATCCGTTCAGGATTCTCTTCATATTAGTGGAATTCGAGTTAATAGAAGAGATGGTGTTCTTTTAGGTCCAACTGATTTCACTACATCGTATAATAGTTTTGGCTATGATTCCTCTAACGATATTCCTGGAATAAGATTAGAGTCAAACCCAGGTGATGAAGTATCTTTAAATTTTCAATTTTCAGATAATCCAGATTGGTTTGATTTTATTGTTTGGGATATTGACAATACAGATATGTGCTGGTTTAATTTTTATGATGAGAATGGAACTCAAATATTGATAACCGATCAATATTCAGATGGTCATCTAGCCACCGAACACCCAGCACCTGTCGCTACTTGGAATGAGACACTTCAAATCTTGTCATCCCCCGAAAGTGGTAATCCATCCTATCGAAATTATTTTGTTTTTCATTTTGAAAACCAACCCATTTCTTCAATAGAAGTGACCATCACAGGAGACGAACCACAGGATTGTGATATTTCAGATTCAACAAGTTTATTCTGTCCTCATTATTATTTCTCCTTGTATGCGACCGTTCCTACCGATGGATGTATAGAAGTAGCACATACAACTTGCGGCGAAGCAAATGGAAGTGCTACGTATATTCCAAGTAGTCCAAATGTGGATTATGATATCACTTGGGAGGCTGGGAATACTAATTTGGCGCCAGGTACTTATATGGCAACGGTTACGGAAAATAGTGGTAGTTGTAGTAATACAGAGATAATGTCATTTACAATCGGGTTTGAAGAACAACCAGTAGCGGATTGGATCAGTGTTAATGAATTGCCCGAATCTCAATTTGCCTTATCGGGTAAAAAACTAAAAAATGGAGAATATATTTTGGCAGGAGTAAATGTAGATTCAGATAATTTAGATGGAGGACAAGTTGCGCAATTCGCTGAGGATGGAGTTGTTAATTGGAACAACACCTATAAAAAAGATTTGAATAGAGATGATGTAATTTATGATATTGTTGAAACAAATAATGGATATTTAATGGTTGGTTATTCTAAAATAATTCAATCAACAAATTCTTCGTGTGTTGGTTCAGCCAATTCAGGTGGTTGGCTGATCCAAACAGATGTAAATGGAGAATTCCAAACGGATGAAATTTACGAAAGAGGCTGTTACTTAAGGTTATATAGTATAGATCCAATTGATGAGGAGACCTTTGTTTTAGGAGGTAGTACAGCTAATGATAGCACTGATGAGCTCGATTTATGGGTGGCTAAAATCGATAGTGATCGGATAGTTATAGACGAGAAAACAATCCCATTGCCCGAATGTAACTTAATGGAACAAGTGTTGCCGACAAAGGATGGAGGTTTTGTTGTCGTCAGTTCAAGCCGCGTTTCAGACAATGCCTCAAATTGTTCTGTTAATTCATCTACATTTAATGGAGGTTATATCTTGAAACTAAGTTTTAATTTAGAAACAGAATGGGAATACGAATGGACGGCAACAAACGGCATACTCTATGATGTAGTAGAAAGTAAAGTAGGCGGCTTTTTAGTTACTGGAACTGTAGAGAATGGTCCTAATAACCAGGATATTGTATTACTTAATTTAAACGGACAAGGTCAACTGATTGATACCATACTTTTGGGAGAAGAAGAAATAGATGAAGGTTATAATAATGTAGCCATTGAAGTATTGGACGATGGTAATATTTTATTATTAGGAAATACATCAATTGCAGATGGAAGGGACTTTGTTTGTTATAAAATTGATCTTAATGGAAATATACTTTGGGAAAAAGTATTTGGCTTTGATAAAAGAGAAAGAGCCACTGCTATATTTCAGGGCAATAATGGAAATATAATAATTGGAGGGTATTCTAATTCTGATGATATAAATACAAATGATTATGACTTTATGATCATGGAATTGGTTACTCCCCTTCCACAAGTTTTCCTCGGAAATGATACGACTGTTTGTGCGGCCGACTATACGATCACGGCACAAGACACCTTATGTAATCCTTGTCTTTATGAATGGAGTACGGGGGATACGACGTCAACTTTAACGGTGACAGCAACAAACAATTATCAACTAACCATTACGGATCAGAATGGCTGTACGGCTAGAGATTCTATCCATATCGAATTTTGTAATTACTCTTGTGATATTCCTCCGCTTCTATGTGAGGAAATTCATCCTTTTGTAGGAAAATCCTATGATGTATGGCATATAGGTGATGGAGGAGGACTAGACTTTAGTCAAATGCCAAATGGAGGATTTCCACAGTCGTTCTCAGATTCAAACATACCATCTGCTTTAACACAAGATAAAGAAGCATCAACGTTTTGCGACCCGGTTACTGGAGAAGTATTGTTGTATTCGAATACTTGGAATATGTGGTCAGGAGATGGTGACCTGTTTACTGGCCCCGGTTTAAATAATACCATTAATCCAGATACAGTTTTAGCTTCTGCACGTGCAGATGGTCAAATCATTGTTGCCCCTCCTGGACAATGTGGAAATATCGAAACCTTATATTTGTTTTTTGCAGATGATTCTGTTCGGTATGTAATCGTTGATCTACCTAATAAAACCTTTAGTGAAGTAAACACTTTGAATTCATTCCTTGTCTCAGCACAGCTCAATGTAGTTCAGACCAGCTGTGATTCTATTTGGATGGTATATCGAGCTCGAACTCAGAATCATCCTGAACTTCGTGTAGGTGACTTACATGCGATACTTTGGACTCCAGATAGCATGTATCTTCCCGTTGTAACACCCAATCTTCATAAGGATGGAATATGGGTCGTTGCTTCTAATTTTTCATTAGATGGGGCTAAGTATGCAGCTTCCTACCGAGAGAATAGAATAGATGAAGACATAGACGACAATGATAAAATATTGGTCTGTGATTTCAATCAACAAACAGGCGAATTTTGTAATCCTATTTATCTTAATCCTCGGGTAGGATTTGACGAGATTCCAATGGATACTACTTTCAACTATGGTATTGCCTTTTCACCTGACAAGACTAAACTATTTACCAATGTATATAAATCAGCCACCGGTGATCCCGAAAACGTCTTAGTTCAATTTAATTTGTCTTTGGATAATGTTGAAGATATTCAAAGTGATTATAGGGCAATTGACGTGAATACTGAATTAGTGGTAGGTGGATTAATCAATGGGCCTGATGGTCGGATTTATGGCTCTCCAAGAAGAGAGGGGCCTAATAATATAGACTCAGACAGAATAGGAATTATTACGGATCCTAATTCAATTGACTTTGAAGTGGTACCTTTTGAGTTAAACCTTTCTAGCGGAGGTACTAGTACCAAGTTTCAAAATATAATATTTGGAAAAGGACCAGCCGCATGCCTACCTGTTTTAGACAGTATCGCCGGAGGGGAAGAATGTGGTGAATTTGTCATCCATTTAGCTCCTTGCTATCTAGGGGCAGGAGGACCTTATACTTTACAAGTAACAGATTCTGAAACCGAAAATCTTATCGTTTCAATCACCGATCTATTGGATGATGATAATAATCAGGAAATTCAAATTCAAGAGGATGCTCTCTCCATGACGGGAACTTATGACTTTCAGTTATTTGACCAACTTAATTGTGGCGGCCTCTTTCTATCGGATATCATCATTGATCAACAACGGGATACCATGCTTAGAAGGGATACGCTTTGTCAAGGCGACACCCTGATTTATAATGGTGTTACATATACAGGAGCAATAGATACGATTTTAAACACCAATGACTGCGCTTCAGAACATTTAATGATAACGGAGTTAACACTTGCTTCTGACACCATATTTATTAAAGATTGTTTAACTCCGCCCAATTGCATTATTTATTCTGGAGTCCTCGTTTGTGTAGATACCATTTTTACGATTAAATATGTAAACAAGCCTTGTGATAGTTTGGTAATAGCGATTGATATAGAATATAATGAGGTCATGGAAATAGACACTTCAATATGTGCAGGTGATTCTATTTTTCTGATAGGTGCTTTCCAAACGATGGCAGGAATTTATAGAGATACTATTGAGAGGAATAACGATTGTGATAGCATGGTCATTATTGATCTGATGGTTGATGCGTTAATCGAGATGGATACCATGGTTGTCTTATGTGCCGGTGATGTCTTTGAGTTATGTGGAGAGCAATTTGATTCAACCGGGAATTATGAAGTGCGCTGCTCAGGAATAGGAGAGGACTGTGATACGATCTATCAATTAGATCTGATGGTTGATGCGTTAATCGAGATGGATACAATGGTTGTCTTGTGTGCCGGTGATGTCTTTGAGTTGTGTGACTCAACCTTTGAGACAACAGGAACTTATGAGGTGACTTGCTCAGGAATGGGATGTGATACGATCTACCAATTAAGTTTAGAGGTAAAAGTTCCGGAGTCTATCCTGGTTGATACCTTTCTTTGTGAAGGGGATTGTATTATATTAGAAGGGGAAGAATACTGTGATCCAACTATTGTAGAGATATTCCCATTAGAGGATTGTGCCAATGATACGACCTGGAATATTCATTTTTGGAATACCGATAGTTTAATTTTGAATGATGATTTATACCTTATTGGTGATGGTGATTTACCGTTAGAAGAAAGTCTGTTAGAAAATGATAGCTTACCAGCCATTAGGAACTGGATGTTTGAGGTACTCGATATCCTTCCTGAATTAACCTCAGATGATGATGGAAGTTTTACCTATGATGAGCCAGCGTCGGCTACCTTTAATTATAGTATTTGTATGGAAGCATGTCCGACCGTTTGTGCGCAAGCAGAAGTGACGATAACCTATGGTACAGAACCAATCATACCAGATCTTATTACACCGAATGGGGATGGCGAAAATGATATTTTTGAATTTAAAAATATTGATGAATTTGAAAATATTGACGTAACGATTTTTAATCAATGGGGAGATATCGTTTTTCGATCTGAGGCTTATGAACTTGAAAATAATTGGGACGGCGGCAACCTTCCGGTAGCTACCTATTATTACTCTATTATTTTTGATTTAGGAAAAGGGATTGTAAGAGAAGGATCGGTGGTAATTCTCAGATAATATTTTATAGGAATTAATCATTATCCAATACATAAGTTACACTCAGCTCGTATGCTGGACCAAAAAAAGCACTATAGCTATTAAAACCTTGGTCAAAGCCGTAACTAATTGAGATAGATGGAAAGTTTAGGGTGGCCAGTAAATGAATCGTTTTACTGGTCGAATATCCTGCACCAATCAGAAAGGAAAAATAACGAGAATCATCCGGGACGAATCTTAATTTTAAATTGAAATCAACATTGGTGGGCGCATTGGGCGTATACTTGACCCAGAAAGAAGGTTCCGCTTGGAGGAATTCAGAAAATACCCATTGAAAACCAGCCATTCCATAATAATGTCGGACTCTTAACGCCTTTATTTGTTCGGTACTACTGACATTAAAATTAGTCGCAAAATTGAAGGCTTGAGGCATGGAGATACCTGCATAAAAATATTCTATTTTAGGACCCGTGCCATAATATAAATCAGTTTTAAAATAAAAAAGCCCAAATCCTACATCCGGAATTATTTTAGTACAAGCACATCTATCTAACAATGGATCTTCTGTTTTAATTTTATTAGGATCAACTCTAAATTGCATAGCCCCAAAATTTAATGCAACTGCTAATCCACCACGGTCTGACTCATCACTAAGAATTCCACCTATTCGTCCATAAGCCCCAGTAGTACCGATTGGACCAGTTTGATGATTTAGTATATAACCACCCGTTAGCAAAGATTGCTCTTCTAGAAAATATTCTACATTAACAGCTTGGACCCGAGGGGTGTATGATTTTTTTAGCCATTGCATTCTATAGGACGCCCCTACTGTAAATAAATCAAGATCTTCAAAATACTTCATGTTAACGGTCGCCGGATTAAGCATGGACCAGTTATGTTGATATTGGGTATAAAGAGGCAATTGCTGACCATATAAATTAACATATGCGATCAAAATCAAAAAAGTGAATATGGTGTTTTTTTGTAATAACATAAGCATCACTAAAGATAGTTAATATTAATTATATTTGAATAAATTACTATACTTATTTTTTTATTCGACATATTCTAAAGCCGACTCCTGAGTGACGTTTATAAGGCGCTAAACCGGGATTATTTTTAATGGTGTTTTTTTTGGGTGTCATAAAATAAGATCCTCCTTTAATAATTTTTCGATGCTCTTTAAGCATGGGATGCTGAAGATCATCGTCTAACCATTCAGCTACATTACCAATCATATCATAAAATCCTTTTGAATTAGCTGGAAAAACACCGACCGGACTCGTTAAGGGATAGGAGTCATCATTTCTAAAAATGACCTTTTTATTTGGAAGTACTTTTAAGATAGAAGTATCGGGAATATTGGCTGCTATCGTTTTTTCCTCTAGATTAACTGCTGCCTTTTCCCATTCTTGTCGAGTTGGGAGACGATAGATATAGTTTGATTCTTTTTGGGATAACCACTCACAAAATTGTTGTGCTTCATACCAACTTACGTTTACAACAGGATGGTTACAGGTAGAAGGATTTTCAATCTTTTTTCCAAGTGGATCAAATGACCAATCGACCCCCTGTTTGTTAGTCCGAATATGATGAATGCTTTCGAGGTGTTGTATAATAAAAGAAGAATCAATAGTTTCCTTACTTCTTTTTCCGCCTGTTTCATAAATAAATTGTGCAAATTGTTCCACCGTGACTTCATATTTCGATAAAATAACATTTCTTTCAATTGGAATGAAATTATGGTTTATTTTATCAAAAATAGCTTTAGATTGTTTTAACTCTTCCTGCTCTTTTATAAATTGATGGTATTTTTTTTGGAGCGATAGATAAATGGTTTCTTTTTCTTCTTTTTGATCAGGAAACCTTTTGTCATTTATTTTGGTGGTTCTAAATTTTTTATTTTCCGTGACAAAGTAGTAGTCAAAATTTTGAGGTAATTCAATCTCATCGGTCGGTTGATTTGGATATACAGGATACTCCTTATCATTAATCCAAAGAAATCCTTCCATATCTGTTTGAAATCTTAGAGAAGTGAATATTT
>CAZYAC010000114.1:0-2210 GCA_964645475.1 uncultured Saprospiraceae bacterium
TCAATATTTCCACAATCATCTATGGCCTCGTAAGTAATCGTAGTTATACCGATAGGAAAATCACTTCCAGCGGGTAAGCCCGCAATTTGATCGATGGTAATATTTCCACCGGGGCAAGTGGTAATCGGTGTAGGAGTAGTCCAGTTAGCGATCGCTGTAGTAGATCCAGCAGCCGTCGTCAGATTCTGATTAGGAGGACAGCTGATAGAGAGCGAAGCCGGATCACTGCTTAGCGTGACGGTAAAAGAGCAGGTTTCAATATTTCCACAATCGTCCGTCGCTTCGTAGGCAATGGAATAGGTGCCAAGCGGTTGCGTACTACCATTAACTGGTCCACTGGTTTGTGTCAAAATTGGTGTGCCGGTTGGACAGGTACTACTAAATGTGGGGGTTGGCCAATTAACGACTCCATTGGTGGCACCAACACCAGCACTGATATTAAAATCCGCAGAACAACCAAGTGTAAGGACTGGACCATTATTAATGAGGTTTACCGTATAATCTTCCACTTCTCCAAATTCAAAAAGTTCGCAAGGACTCGCAGGTTCATTACGATTCATAGAAACGCGCATGCGGGTATTACCAGTAGCGACTCCTGTAGGAATACTAATGTTTTGAATAATAGGATTCGCTGTAGTTCCATTGATGCCATTATCATAAACAGCAGAAACTACTAGTTCACCTGGATCGGTAAAACGCTCATTCTGATTGAAGTCGATCCATACCTGAATGTATTCGGTAAAGTGCGTATAACTAAAAACCGGTTGAATCGTAATCTCATAATTACCACCTAAATCAATATCGGTTGTTAAATTTGTGAAATCGCTGTATCCAGATTTGCCACTCGTATTCTCTAAATCATTTAAGCTAACATTACCAATCCAATCTATCCAAGGAGCAGAAGCTGCTGATTCACAATAACCATTTCCAATGGGTCCTCCATCATTGACCGTTATGGTGAAAGAACAATCTTCAATATTCCCACAATCATCGGTAGCTTCGTAGGTAATGGTATTTATTCCAATGGGAAAATCATCTCCAGGGGGAAGGCCCGTAGTTTGACTGAGTGAGGCAGTTCCGGTTGGGCAATCCGAAATAGGAGTTGGAATGGTCCAGGTAGCGACAGCAGAAGAAGCCCCTGGTAGTGTGGAAATTACTTGATTTGCCGGACAGTTTAGGGTAAGAGATGCTGCTTGACTTTCGAGTGTAATATCAAAGGAACAAGTTTCAATATTTCCACAATTATCAGTTGCTTCATAAAGGATCGTATACGTGCCGATGGGTTGAGTACTACCATTATTCGGTCCACTAGTTTGTGATATAGTAGTTATACCGTCAAGACAGGTGGTAGAAACATTAGGTTCGTTCCAAATCAATACACCGGAAGTAGCTGCTACTCCAGCATTAATAGTTAGATCATCGGAACAGTCTAACGTTAGGATCGGACCACTATTAGTTATGTTAATAGTATAATCTTCTACTTCTCCTAGATCAAACATCTCACATGAAGAACTAGCTTGATCGCGTTGCATCGCTACCCGCATTCGAGTATTCCCAGAAGTAGCGTTGGAAGGAATAGAAATATTTCCAGATACAGGAATTGCGGAGGTTCCATTGACACCATTCTCATATACTTCAGAAAGAACTAGCTCACCGGGATCATTAAAATTTTCGTTTTGATTAAAATCAATCCATACCTGAATATATTCGGTAAAGTGTGTATAACTAAAAATTGGTTGGACAGATAGTTCATAATTTTCGCCTGTACTTACATTGGCTGTTAAGTTAGTGAAATCACTATATCCAGATTTTGTGCTGGTATTATTGAGGTCGCTAAGACTAACATTGCCAATCCATTCTATCCAAGGTTGAGTAGCACTAGAAGCACAATAGCCGTTGCCTATTGGTCCACCGTCATTGACCGTAATACTGAAAGAACAAGTTTCGATATTTCCACATTGGTCGGTTGCTTCATAGGTAACGGTATTGATACCAATAGGAAAATCATCTCCTGGCGCGAGACCTGCTGTTTGTTGAATAGAAGGCGTGCCTGTGGGGCAAGTAGTAGTTGGAGTTGGAACAGTCCAGTTAGCGACCACCGTAGTGGCACCGACTGCGGTGGTTAGGGTTTGGTCCGCCGGACAATCTAAAGAAAGTATTGCAGCCCCACCGTCGATGACGGTGATATTGAAAGAACAAGTTTCGATATT
>CAZYAC010000114.1:2310-10808 GCA_964645475.1 uncultured Saprospiraceae bacterium
ACGGGACCAGCGTTTATGATATTGACTGAATAATCTTCTACTTCTCCAAAGTCAAAACTTTCACAAGGATCCGCATAAGCTTCTCGTTGCATACTTATACGCATCCGCGTGTTTCCAAGGGTAGCTGTGACGGGAATGGTTATATCTCCAGTTAGTAGTGGAGGAAGGGTTCCGTCCGGGCCAGTAGGATGGATAGCTTCTAAAACCAACTCTCCAGCATCCTCAAAATCTGCATCTTGATTGAAGTCAATCCAGATACGGATATATTCATCAAAATGAGGGTAAGCAAAATTGGCTTGTACGGCAATGGGGAAAGAGTTTCCAATTGAAACAGTCGTGATTAATGCTGTGAAATCGGCGTACTGTTCTTTCAAAGAACTATGTTGAATATCACCAAAGCCAACACTGTCAATCCATTCGATCCAGGGCTGCATACCGATGGTAGCGCAATAGCCACTAGTTCCAGGGATGCCAAGACAAGTACAACCATCTTCCTGAATCATATCACCAGTAGTATTTGGATTACCATCATCACAAAGAGTGCCTGGAATTTGTGGAAAAAAGGGGTTGGTATCATCACAATCTGAATTGTCAGTTACGTAACCAATTAGGGGTGGGCAATCAAAAGAAGGGTCAGCGTTAGCGTCACCGAGTAAGTCACCGTCCATATCTGGATATCGTGCAATAGGTTCGGCTCCTTCATCGAACATACCATTACAGTTATTGTCAATGCCGTCGCAAAGTTCTATTGCTCCGGGGAAGATCGTATCATCAGTATCATCACAGTCTCCTTCGCAAGTCTTAAATCCATCTCCGTCTACATCGAATCCTTCGTCAATAATACCATCACAGTTATTATCTAGTCCATCACAAATTTCAGGGGCGTTATCATTAACGGTAGGCTCCATGTCATCGCAATCACAGACTGCTCCGAAATTATCCTGATCCAAGTCTAGTTGATTAGTGTTTGGAATAGTAGGACAATTATCTGTATCATCACTGATTCCGTCTCCGTCTGTATCTAGGTTAGGGGAGAAAGTTTCGGTTGCTCCTAGGTCTGTCAAACCATTTTGTATCCGATCATCCTGATTTAAGTCGAACATAAGTCCTAGCGAATTAACGATGACATTATTTCCTGCATTGATTGCTGGTGAACCCAAAGGAATACCGAAGCTATTGGTTAAGTCAGGATTTACGTTGTATAGCATTCCAGGACCACAAGTTACGTTTGATGCTGTTCCACTATTAAGATCATTGCAACTTGCTTCATCGACGATAGAATAAGAAATATTTGGTGAACCATAATTTGCTCTAAAAACAGAGCCATTAGCAGAAACAGGGTTGTTCCAAAAAATACAGTTGATAATATCGGGACTGGCAGTTCCGTCTGCTGCTCCTGCATTGTTATACATAGCTCCTCCGACGATGGAGGAATTTAGCGTAAAAGTACAGTTGATAACGGTAGGACTAGCAGAGCCGGTTCCATTTCCGAGATTGTATATACCACCTCCACCAAATTGAGCGATATTGCCCACAATCAGAGAATTAGTGATCTGCGCATCAGCTGCACCATCTTTCCCAAAAGAATAAATCCCACCACCGGCATAAGCAGAATAATTATTAAGAATCTGACAGCGATCAATAATGGAATTACAGAGGCCATCTTGACCATTGTTATATATGGCACCCCCTCCGTTTTCAGCGGTGTTATTATCAAAGATACAATCAACAATTTGGACCTGACAACTACCATTTATTTTTCCACCATTATAAATCCCACCACCATCATTATCACAAATATTATTTTCAAAAATACAATTACTGATGAGACTATTACAAATAGCTGCGTCTGCAATATTGGCCAGTCCACTTCCAAAACCAAAAGCATAATTATTTCTAAAAATGCAATTATTGATGGTGGGACTAGATTCACTTCCATTGGTTGCTAAGTTATGCCAGCCTCCTCCTGCTCGATCCGTATTATCGAAACCTCCATCTTCCCCGTTTGCCATACCATCTTCAATGGTAAAGCCGTCAAGTAGCGTAGTGGAACTAGCATTGGTGGTACGGACTACCGAATAGCTATTGTCATCATTAGAAGCCGTACCGATAGCACCACTCAAAATAGTAATGTTGATGAGTGGATTTCGTTCTGTCCGACTTGTTTCTGTTGTATTGAATCCACCATAAACTGCTACGCCTGAAGGAATAATAAATGATGCTTCCCGATCGCTTGGGTCTGGCAAATAAACGCCAGCAGCCACCCATATCTCATCTCCAGGAACGCGCGCGACTAAGAGATTACGAAGATCATTAGTAGCATTGCTCCAAGAAGTTCCGTCGCCGGTACCACTAGAGGCTACGTAATAGATTTGTGTTGAGCCGCTAAAATGAAAAAATAAGCAGATAATGGTTAGCGCTTTTGTAAATATTCTCATGACGGAGGATTTAAAGTGTGGTGTTTCGTCTTGATTTTTTGAGTGCAGAGTTGATTCTTAAAAAATCATAGGATTGAAGAATCCGTGTTGGGTTTTTACAGCAGAAATAGCAATAAAAACATCCATCGAATTTTCCCGATTTTCTAGGTAATCTTCACTTTTTAGTGCAAACTTTTATTGAAATATATTATTCTCTTTTTATTGAAATAGGGCTTTCAATAAGTCTAATTATTGTAAATATTCGTTCAGTTTTGGGACGAATTCTAGAAAGTTGCTGGAAATGATTATGAGATATATAAAAGGAGTACTGAGTATTTGAAGGGCACTATCTTGGTAAATACTACTACAAATGTAGTTATTTTAGCTCGAATGAAGAAATATATAATAGTTTTTGTCTTATTTAATCGTTATATTGCGATATAGTAATTTATATATATAAGATATGGGCCTTACAAAAACGAATTTATACACTGATCAGCAAAACGAACTCGCTTTGTTGGCAAAGGTTTTGGGGCATCCGGCTCGAATCGCGATTTTGGAGCAACTTACGGAAACGGAGAGTTGTATTTGTGGTGATCTAGTAACAGAAATTGGTCTTGCACAACCGACTATCTCTCAGCATCTGAAAGAATTAAAACAGGCTGGACTAATCAAAGGTACGGTGGAAGGAACAAAAATGTGTTATTGCCTAGATGTTGATAATTGGAAAAAAATAAAGGAGCAGTTTTTTTCCTTTTTTAAGAAAATTAGCTCCGCTAATAATTGTTGTTAAACTTCAATTCAAAAATAAATTTTTATGAAAATATCAAACTTAAAAAAAGAACTGACTTCAGTCGATCAATTAAATTTTTATTTGCCCGATGGCAAAACAATTCCTGCTCATTTCCATATCACGGAAATTGGGATCGTAACGAAAAATTTTATCGATTGTGGTGGAAAAGTTCGGGAAGAAAAAGTCGCCAGTTTACAACTCTGGGAAGCAGAAGATTATGATCACCGCTTAAGTACCGAAAAACTATCGGGTATCATCTCGCTGGCCGAGACTAAATTGGGTATGGAAGACCTAGAAATAGAAGTCGAATATCAAGCTGGAACCATCGGGAAATTCGGGTTGGAATTTAAAGACGGAAATTTTTTGTTAACCAATAAACAAACGGCTTGCTTAGCAATGGAAAATTGTGGACTACCTATCGTGGCGGAAAATTTAGTGCAAGCTAAAGGAGGTTGTACGCCGGGAGGTGGTTGTTGCTAGAAATTGAATTTGTGTAAAAAATAAAAAGGCTGTTTTCATTTAAATTGATGGAGACAGCCTTTTTTAGGTCTCTATTTTTTTTCTAATTTATTAAAAAATTGTCCTACCATTTTTAATGCATTCTGTAAAAAATGCTCGTCGGCAACTGGTATTTTTATAAAAGTCTGTCCTGATTTTTCGTCTTTTTCTGTAATGTTTTTTACAAAATTAGCGGTTTTATCTGGACTCTGTAAAACCTTTGCCATACCCTGAAAAAAGGCCATTCCTTGTTGTAGAATCTCCTGTGGATCGTTGGGAATTCGAGATTGGCCAGGAGTTTCAGTGGTATTCGCTTCTGCTGGATTGGGATTATTGGAGAAGGCCGGATCACCAGATGAGTCTTTCTGCTCAGGAATTTCTTGTTCAGCAATTTCCTTTTTAATCTCTTCCATGGAAGCATCAGTAGGTGTAGGATGTAGTGGTTTCGCTTGATCACTTTCTGTTAAATCTTCAATCTTTCCCATAAAGCTCGAAAACTTGGATTGGGACAAAAATATGGCATCTTCTCCATCGTCCAAAACCCCTTTAAACATGGCGTTTTTAAATTTAAGTACGCCAAGCATCCGGTGTTCGATGGTATGAGCTGCTACGAGATTGATAACTTGAACGGGGCGTTTTTGTCCCATTCGATAAACCCGTGCAATCCGTTGTTCCAAAATGGCTGGATTCCAAGGGATATCTAAATTTACAACGAGGGAAGCCGACTGTAAATTAAGTCCCACACCACCAGCATCGGTAGATAAAAATACCCGACATTCGGGGTCATCTCTAAAATTATCCAATAGTGCCTGTCGCTTTTTACTAGGGACGCCTCCGTGTAAATATTGGTAGGACATATCCCGTTCTTCGAGTTCTTGCGCCACTATATTATTCATTCGAGCCCATTGACTAAAAATGACCACTTTTGCTGTTGGATCACAGAAAAATTCTTCCAGAATACAAATTAGCTCGGTAATTTTAGTATCAAAACGGGTCTCCTGATCAATTACGTAGGTGCTATCACAAACCATTCGCATTTTACTAAGCGAGCTCATCAAACGTTTGCGATCCGACTCACTGAGAAATTTATATCTTCTCCATTTGGCTACCAGCCGTGCTACGTGGTCTTTTTGGTCATCGTGCACTTCCCGTTGTTCTTCCGTCATGGGCACTAGTAGCACTTTATCTTGTCGCTTTGGAATTTGTCGGAGGACTTGTTTTTTTGTTCTACGAATGAGCGTGTCGGATAGTACTTGAGCAATTTCTTTAAGATGGGTGTAGCCCATGATTTTTCCAGATTCAGGATCACTGATTTGATGGTGATCCAGAAAACGGTAAAGTGGTCCGAGCTTAAACTGATTAATAAACTGCATGATGGAATACAATTCTTCGAGGCGATTTTCAATCGGAGTACCTGTCAGCACAATAGCATAAGGAGATCTTATTTTTTTAATAGCAATACTGGTTTTTGCTTTCCAGTTTTTGATACGTTGTGCTTCGTCTAGAATTATCAGATCGGGTTCCATCTGATTGAGATATTTCAGATCGTTGGCCGCCATTCGATATCCCAGTATCTGATAAAAATCTTTGTTTTCCTGATATTGTTTTTTGCGTTTTAAAATGCCGCCTTCTACTACGTGAGCTGTGGATTTGGTAAATTTTTCAATTTCACTTTTCCACTGATATTTTAAAGAAGTTGGGCAAACAATGATTACTCTGCCAATTTTATAATATTTTTTGTAGAACTCGGCGGCTGCAATGGCCTGTACGGTTTTACCCAATCCCATATCGTCAGCCAATAAACTTCGACCTGCATTGACGACGAACTGAACACCTGTTTTTTGGTAGTCGTATAAATTTATTTTCAGTAAATTTTTAAATAAGGGAGCGTCTTTTCCTTTTTTAAATAATCTTTTGTTTTTAATCAATCGATTAATGGTACGTCTTTCTTCTAAAATAAATTCCAGCGCATCATCGTAACAACGAAAATCATCACTGAGCGTTCGTGCCCTTTCGAGTAGTTTTTCAAAATTTAAATATCCATTTCTGCTGAGAACTCCATCTTTTGTAAAATAATTACTCTTGAGCTTTTGAAAATCGGCCGTATTTTTTGTTCCAATACTCATTTTGATGACCCGCTCTTTTCGGTAATCCAGATAGATAGAAGAGTGGGGTTGTTGATAGCCAGCGTTAAAAATTTTTCGATAACCTCGCTTGCGAGGAAGTTTAGCCAGCGCATAGCCTAAATGTTTACAGGTACCCAATTGATTGGTTTTAAAATCAAGGCATTCGCAAAAATTAGCACTATCATCCTGACTCCGAATGGCTATTTTATATTGACTACCCGTTTCGGGATTTAAGATCATGAAATCCGAAAAGATGGGATGTTCTCCGAGATTGGTTAATTTAAATTTTGTCTGTTTTCCAAACTGCTTACGTAGGGCGGCTTGCCACTGATCGAGAGTGAGATCATCCGGTTTACGGACATAGGAAATTTTCCTTTCTTTTTTTCTTTTGCGCCTTTTCTTTGATTTACGAGTTGTTGTCTGTTTGCTCATAGGGTAGTTGTTTGTTTGAATACGCCAAGATACTAAAGAAAGGAGAAATTTTTATTCTAAAATTAAGATTATGCCCAATTTTATGGTAGCGCTATAGTTTTTTTGGAAAATTTGATCTGGATTTTAAAGGTGGAATTTTTTTATTAACTAATAAACAAACAACTTGCTTGGCACTGGAAAATTGTGGGATGCTAATAGTGACAACAAATTTAGTAGAGGAAAAGAGATCTTGCACACCGGGTGATGGTTGCTGTTAGAAATGAATTGGTTTGATAAATAAAAAAGGCTGCCTCCGTTTTGATGGATGGAGGCAGCCTAGATGAAATAACTTCTTTCTTATTTTCTCGTTTTTCTGTTCGATTTCTTCTGGTTACGACGCTTATCTGTACCTCTTTGATTTTCTGCACTTTTTCTACGTCGTTCTCTTTGCTTACGCCACGGTGCATTTTTTTGCCAGTCGCCCGCCATAATACATCCGTATGGAAGCACTTCGTCTACCACTTTACCTAATTCAAATTCGTCCATCTGTTCGCGCACATTTTGTGCATTTTTATAAGCAGAAGGTAATTCGGTAATATCAATTTCTTTAGAAAAAAAGCGGACATCTAATCCTTTCGTTTCTTCTGCAAAAATTTGAGTAATCGGAGTTTCTCCTTTTGATTTACGGTGTGCTGTACGGCTCAAATTACGTCCTGCTCCATGCGGTGCGAACCCTAAATTTCGCTCTGTAGTCGTTCCTTCCACCATCAAAATGGGCTCGGCCATATTCAATGGAATCAAACGTGGTCCCGTAATATCTGGCATATATTTATCATCCAAAGGCGTTGCACCTTTGGCGTGGTAAAATAAATCACCATCGCGGAAAACAAAATTATGTTCATTCCAAAAACGATTTTCAATCGTTGCATTGGCTTTTTTTGCAGTCTCATCGTGGATACAGATATGATTCTCTTTCGTCCATTTTCTGATCACTTGTAGCGCATCCCAATAATCTTGTCCTTCTTCGGTATCATAAGGAATCCACGCATTTTGCTTCAAGGTGTCTGGAGAAATTTCTTTTCTAAAACGTTCCGCAACTTTCATCCCGTAAGTATATAATCTAGCACCCACACCGCGCGATCCGTGGTGCGTAATCATCATCGTATTACCCGTTTTGGCCGAACGTCCCACGTACAAAAAATGGTTTCCGTCACCTTGGGTTCCTAAATGTTTTCTAGCCAATTGAATAAAATTTTGATTTCCCAAAATCTTATTTTCTTTAAAGGCATCTAACAAATCTTGTGGAAAACGATACTGATCACTGCGTTCTCGTCCACCTGGCCCAAAATGGGTAGAAGCATGTGCTGCATCCAAAATGGTTTTCGGATCTGCTTTTCCAAAATCTGTCAACATCACCGAACAGCAAATATCAGCAGAGTGCATTCCTGGATGAATCGCATTTTTAGCAACCACCACACCACCTACAGGAATCGTTCCTACCGGTCCCGCAGGGCAAGCATCCGGCATGATGGCTCCGCTCACCACCGTAGGAGTTTTCATCACTGCTTCCATGGTTTCCACCACTTTCTTGATATTGTCCGTTTCTAGTTCATTTTCCGCTTTAATATTCACGGCGAAAGGAATCGTAGTTTCATGCAATGGCTGAATCGGTTGTTGGCGGAACTGTTCCAGATATTCCATCATCTCTGTTTCAGTCAATTGATTTTCGTTCAAATATGGGATGGCTTCCTTAAACCATTTTCCAGATCGAAATCCTAAATTGATTAAAGTCTTTCCAGTAATAATATTTTTTTCATTCTTTGCATCCATAATATTCATAATCATTTTTTTTATAAAATAGTTCCTTTCGTTATTGATAATACAAAGATGAGATACTACTACGCAATCATTTTGCGTAGTTAAAGATATTTTTTAAATTTGCAGATAATGACTTATTCGTAGTTGGTCTTCCTATAATACATTTTCGCGATAGAAGGAAGCCAACTAGCTAACAGGCTAATAGCCAATAGCTTTTTAAAATTTTTAAATTTTACTAATGGCACAGAATAAAAACGCATTAATTCGCTATAAAACGATCGATCAATGTTTACAAAATAATTATCGACAATGGACATTGGAAGATTTGATTACCGCTTGTTCGGATGCTTTATATGAATATGAAAACAAAGATACAAACGTTTCTAAGCGTACGGTACAGCTCGATATTCAGTTGATGCGCAGTGATAAGTTGGG
>CAZYAC010000114.1:10908-13286 GCA_964645475.1 uncultured Saprospiraceae bacterium
TTACACCGCCCCTAAATAAATATCAAACGTAACCGCCAAATTTCCATGCGTATCTTCTAACGCAATCGGTAAAATTCTACGCACCGCTTTTTCCTGTGATGCCCAGCGATCCTTTTCGATGTGTGGATCGCCCTGGAAATACAGTTGAGAAACCAACTCGCGACTATTTTTTTCAGTCACCCGAAAATGAATATGCGCAGGACGGTAGAGTTGTCCGTTCAGATATTTTCCAGGTAAAATAGTTTTAAAAGAATATCTACCATTTTGATCAGAACGCCATTTCCCGCGTTGGCGAAAAGCATTGGAATCATTATCATATTCGCCTTCGGTGTCGCAGTGCCAGATTTCGACGAGTGCGTTGGGTAGAGGAGTGACGCAGTCGGCACCATAGACCGTCCCCTGTAAGGTAATCACAGAACCTTCCAATCCCGCATATGTCAAGTCCTGTCTTAAGGGGGCTTCTGCCCGATAGAACGGACCCAAAATATCATTGGTGGTATCGCAATCTCCCACAAATTGGTCGTCCTCTTTTTTTACCATTCCGAAAGCAGAAATACTACAGATGGCAAGGGTCGTCTTTTTAAGAAAATCTTTCCGGCGCATAATGATGGATTTTTAAAATGGAGGGGCTGTTCTTCTAACGTAAAATACTAAGCTTTGTTGTTCTAGAAAAACCGCATCTTTTAGAATGTTAAACCACCCAAAAAAGGGGAACATTTCTAATCAAGTTAAGTATAAATAGATTAGTAGCCTTAAAAACATATATAATGAAAAAAATTACGTTTAATCTAAAGTTTAGTCTTTTATTAATTACCGCTTTTTTAGTAGTCTTTTCTGGTTGTAATGACGATGATGACACCAGTAAAGCAGATTTTATTGGTAGTTATATGGTTGAAGATATATGTGATGACAATCCATATACTATAACCATTTCCGACGTTAGTGGTAGTGACGATGCCGTTACGATCACCAATTTATGGGACTGGGAGGAGCAGATGTCTGCTACCGTTAATGGTTCGGCTCTAATAATCCCTTCACAAGTTGCTGACGAAGTTACTTTTAGTGGTACTGGAATTTTTTCAGGTGGTAATACACTCACAATTACCTATACAGCTATTGACAACATTGGAACAGAAAATTGTTTGGCAACGGCAACTAAGCAATAGGCTGTTTTTTTTTAAAAAGTATTCAAGTGTTTTATCAAATAAGTGTTTTATCAAAAGAGTCTTCCTTAATAACGGAGGCTCTTTTGTTTTTTAAAACTGAATTTGTAGGAAAATTCTTCTTTTATAAAATTTCGGTTTTTGCCGCTTGCCCTCTTTTGTCGTGAAAGAAAGTGCATTATCAGAGGGCAAGAAGCAAATAGCAAGAAGCCAGTAGCAAAGAGGCTACTCTCTAATGGGAATAATATATGAAAGTACTTTTTATTCTTTATCAAAGCGCTTAACAATAGTGATTGATATTTCATTAATTTTACGCCCTTTAGACAAACATTCTAAGACGAACAAGCATTAATAATACATGGATTCATTTACACAGATAGCGCTGGGGGCAGCAGTTGGAGAGACCGTTTTGGGAAAAAAAGTAGGCAACCGGGCTATGGTCTGGGGAGCGGTTGGAGGTACCATCCCCGATCTAGATATTCTGGCGAATTTTGTGACAGACGAGATGACGGCGTTGGCTTTTCATCGAGGTATTAGTCATTCTTTTCTGTTTGCAGCTACTTTTCCGATTGCCTTGGGTTGGCTGGTCCATCGCTTATATTCCAGCGGTATGTATAAGACCAAAGGGTACAAGTCCGTCGTTATTTTTGGGTCCATGCTATTCTTTACGGCGGTGGCTACGGTGATTTGCGCCATTCCGATTTTGACAGGTGGCGATCCTTATTATCCGACCATTATTGGATTCACACTTTTGGGAATTGCTTTAGCACACTGGTTGAAAGTGGGTTATTATCGAGCGGAACTAACGGAAGTAAATGCTAGTTGGAAGGACTGGTCGTGGTTGTTATTTTGGGCAGTGTTTACGCATCCGCTCTTGGATTGTTGTACCGCCTATGGAACCCAAGTCTTTCAACCCTTCTCTGATTATCGAGTTGCCTTAAATAATATCTCGGTCGTTGATCCGATCTATACTTTACCATTACTCATTGGGTTATTTTTAGCAGCGCGACTTTTTAGAAACTCTCGACTACGAGCCTTATTCAATTATTTTGGATTGGGGTTAAGTACGGCTTATCTGATTTTTACTTTTTGGAATAAAACCAGAATTAATACGGTTTTTGAAAATACGATGGTCCGAGACGAGATTGTCTGGGAACGTTACACAACCTCTCCCACGATTTTTAATAATATCCTTTGGAATTGTTTGGCGGAAAC
>CAZYAC010000115.1:0-13267 GCA_964645475.1 uncultured Saprospiraceae bacterium
CTTAATGTCATTTTCCTGAAAGAAACCAGCTATTTGACCAGCTAAAATTTGGGTTTCGAGCTCAAAGGCAGAACCTACGGAGATTTCAAAAAAACGAGCCGTATCCTTGTTGCTGCTCCTACTACATCCTTCTGCAATATTAGAAGGCATCGAGATTGCTGATCTAGAAATCTGTGATCGCAATCCATATTTTTCAGAAGAAGGTAATTCCTCTAATAATTTATAGACCAGTCCAATTATCTCCATTCCTAAATTCCAACAGTATATTTTTTTAAAATCTCTCATAAGTATGATTTGAGTGTGACAAATTCTGTGAATCAGTTTAGACCCTATTAGCCGTTTGCTACTTTAAAACACGATCGCAAACGCGTTCGAAGAAAGCAAGAAGCAAATAGCAAGCGGCAAAAAGCAAAAACTACCCCAAAAACAAATACAACAACTGCACAAATAAAATTTTCGTAATCAACGCCACAGGTAACATCAAAATATATCCAATTGTTGGCAATCGGTTGCCAGCCTGTTCTAGTGCGTAGTCTAGAATCGCAGGTTGATTAGAAACCATTCCCGTTAGAAAGCTAAACGGAATTTTAAAAATTTTATAACCCACAAAAAGCGTGATAAAAGCAGTCAGTGTACTGATGATCGCACCACAGATAAACAATAAGCCACCACTACCACCGGCAAGCGTCGTCATAAAGGTATGTCCAGAACGAATACCGATCCCCGCAAGTAGCAAGATCAGCCCAAATTGGCGTAGTGTTAAATTAGCACTATGAGGTAAGGTCCATACAATAGAACCGGTTCTCCGCCATTTACTCAATAGTAAAGACACTATTAAAGCCCCACCGGCTGCACCGAGTTTGAAATTAATTCCACCTGGCAGTGAAAAAGTAATCATTCCTAACAAAAGACCCATCGCAATTCCCAATCCAAAAGACAAAAGATTGATGTGACTCATCGCTTCGTAGGAATTCCCAAAAAAAGCATTGATCTCTGGCATGTCTTTCCGACGGGCCAGTAGTCGAACCCGATCTCCAAATTCGAGCACCGTCTCGCTGTTGGCGAGGAGTTCCATATCTCCTCGATTGATACGGGTGATGAGGACGGGAAACCGTTCGTTTAAATTGAGGGAAGCAATATTTCGACCGACAATATCTGGATTGGAAATAAACATTCGACGGACATCAAAGACTCGGCGGTCATCTGAAAGATGGTATTCGGTAGTTTTCCCTAGCATCTGAACCGCTCGGGTAATCGTATCCTTGGAACCGATTAAAACAATCTGATCGTCTATCTTAAACTGTGTATCCCATGTAACGATAGAAGTTTCTTGACCGCGATTCATGCGCCCAAAAACCAGCCGTCCATCAATTTTTTTATAAAGATCTCTTACCGCAATTCCTGTGATTTTCGGATTGGTAATTTGAATTGTAGTTCTGTCGAGTTGTTCGCTGATCGGGTAAGTCGTTTGAAGCTCTTGGGCTTCTTTTTCAAAATCAATTTTCAACCATTTTCTCATAAAAAAAATAGCCATTAAAACACCAAAGACCCCCATCGGATAAGAGAGGGAGTAACCAATTACAGCATGATCACTTAGATTGGAGACTTCGCCCGGATTTGTATTTTCAATTAAATCCAACAACCCGGCTAGGGAAGGCGTATTGGTGGTACTGCCCGCAAAAAGGCCGCCTGAGGTGGCGGCATCTAGTTCAAATAAAAAATGGAGTCCCACCGTTATCGCTGCGGAAAGCGTGAGCATTCCGATGATAAATAAGACATTTCGGAGACCTTGTTTTTCAAAAATGGTAAAAAATCCGGGGCCGCTACTCAGTCCGATGGTATAAATAAAAATGACCAACCCAAGAGAAACGATGATTTCTGGTACATTCATCTCAGGATCTAATGCACCAAAAGCCAATCCAACAAAAAGGACGGCGGCTACCCCCATCTTATTTCCTTTGATGCTGATGCTTCCAATCAGATAGCCCACGGCGGAGACGACGAATAAGAGCAGTAAGGGGGATTGTTTGAAGAGTTCGACCAAGGTATTTAGGGAGATTTAAAGGCTTCTAGCTATTTGCTTTTTGCTACTTGCTTTCCTCAATCGTGTTTGCAACTGCGTTAGAAGGAAAGCAAGCGGCAAAAAAATATCAACCAAAGTAACCCATTTTTTCATAAAAAAACGTTAATCAAGCGTGTATAGCCACTTATGGCACGTAATATGTGCATTTTTGTAATAAGTATTTTAAAGGCTATTAGCTCTTTGCTATTGGCTATTAGCTTTCTTCTATCGTGTTTTTATACGCGAAAGAAGAAAGCAAGTAGCAAGCGGCAAATAGCAAGTAGCAAAAAAGATTAACATGAAACTACTTAATACGTTACTTTGCTTACTCTTCTTCCCGTTATTAGTTTCGGCAACTTCTAATGCCGTCGATTCGTTGGATATTCCTTCTTATATCGCTCACCATCAGTTGGACGCCAAAGATGGTAGTAATGGAATTTTCTACGCTTTTGAAAAAAAAGGAAAAGGGGCTATTCCAAAGCCCGGCGATTATGTCAAACTAAATTACGTGGGAAAGATGCTTGACGGATCTGTATTTGATCAGTCGAAGCCAGATGATCCTTTTGTTTTTAGAGTAGGATACCGAGTCGTTATTCAGGGATGGGATAAAGGAATTCAAAAATTACCAGTCGGTAGTAAAGCTACATTATTGGTACCCGCAGACTTGGCGTACGGAAGTTCTGGATTGGGAGAAATTCCACCGAATACTCCTTTATTATTTGAACTGGAAATACTGGATATTCTAAGCCCAGAAGCGTATGATCAGTATATGATGAAGATAGAGCGAAAAGAAAGAGCCGCTTACAAAAAACACGTAACCGAACAGTTTAAAAAAGATAAAAAACTGATCAACGATTATGCTTCGGACCAAAAACTACGAGTGAAGCGAACCCCCAAAGGTGTTAGCTATGCGATCAATAAAAAAGGAAAAGGCGAGAACATAAGACCTGGTGACAAAGTGACCATCCATTATGAAGGTACGCTACTTGACGGATCTAAATTTGATTCTTCTTTCGATCGTAAAGAACCTTTTACCTTTATTATGGGACATAAAAAAGTAATCGACGGTTGGGAAGATGCATTGGTGAATTTTAAAAAAGGTAGTAAAGGTATTTTATTAATTCCAAGTAAAATGGCATATGGTCGTTTAGCCATTCGGGAAAAAGGGATTAATATTCCTGGAGACTCTGTTTTGATTTTTAAGATTGAGGTGGTAAAGGTGGAGTAGTGCGGTTTTAGGAAATCTAAAAGAGAAACGGACGTAACGATGAGTTGCGTCCGTTTTTTTGATGTTGGTCATTAATTTCTATGATCGCTCAATTAGTATTCACCAAAAACGTCAGGTTTAGCTTATCTTGGATTGTTAATTAATTATTGGTCAAAAAATTCTTTGCTATATAGATTTATCTATCCTTTTTTGTTTCTAACTAGATAGTAGATAGTACAAGTGTTTTTTATTGTGCTATAATTTTTCCAATCTGAATTTTTCTCCCATCTTCTAATTCTAATATTTGGTAAATAAAGAACCCTGATGGTAAATTATTTACTGGAATTTGGGTAATGGTGTTATCTAGAAATTGTTGGACTAGAAGTAACTTACCAGATAGATCAAAAAGACGAATCTCATAGTTTTTATCCTTTGATTCTTTTGGCTTTATGCTAAAAAAACCATTAAATGGATTTGGATAAATATTGAATGCTTGATCTTCTATAAGATATAAGTCGGATGTCGAAGTAGGTAATTGGTATGTGAATTTATTACTAGTTTGATTAGTAATAATTGGAGGGTTTGAATCAAAAAATATACTAGCGGAATTGGTAAGATTCGTAGCTTCTGGTAAACCGTTCTTTGGATAAATTGAATAATTAACATATCCTTGACTTAGTAAAAAGTTAGTAGTACTATCAGGCAATAAGATATCATTAAAGAAAAATGTTACCATTCCTTCATCGGTAAGCGTAGTCTCGAATGTGTGGCTGGCACTTAATGGTCGAAAAGTACTCCAGTCCAAATCGAGATCTAATTGGTCCTCAATTCGGATATTAAAGGCGGTATCGTTACCAGTGTTTTGAAATCTAATTGTGTATAACAATTGCTCACCATCGAGAATATAATTTTCTTCAGATGGACGAGAAGGAGAGACCAATTTATCATTAGGGTCATACGCACAAAGTAGGGCTGTAGAGTAATTGGTTTGAGCAGTATCGGCATTCATACCATCAGTACTAAATGCAGTGGAATTGAAAGTCAAGGTATCACCAATATTCTCCTCCGAAGGCATGTCTAATACCAGTCGAATAATATCTCCGTAGGTTGGTAGTAGATCATTGATTTTCCAGTAATAATTATTACCACTAACAGAATCTGGAAGAGGAGTAGCGCTGCTAAATACAGTGAGTGAATCCAAGGTGAATTCAACTAAGCTATTATTTAGATTAACAGTCCCTGCATTCTGATAAGATAACCAAAAGAGAGTTTGGCCATTACAACGTGGTAGCCCCGAAGTAATTTGGATGTTTAGTTTAGGGAATTCGATGGTGGGAGTCATTGGAAAATATCTAGTAATTACTGTGTCATAATCTATGAATATGGTATATACTGAATCTCCGTTGATTTCCCAATTCGTAAGAGGAGTTCTTATAGATAAATCGTAATAACCCGGATCTACTAAAAAAGTTCCTAAATTACTAGAATCTGTAAACGCAAAAGCTGCTGTAGGGTCTAAGTAGAAATTCTGACCATTAAGTAAATACTCTGTTGAATCTAATTCTGCGTTTTCGTTTATATCATAGAAAGCAGCTCCACGGATTTTTGGATTATCAGATACATTTTTATATAAGGCAATATGATATTCTGAGGTAGCAAGAATATCTAAGTCCCCATCATTGTCAGCATCTATTTCCGTTAAAGAATTGTAGACCATAAAGCTATCTACAACTTGATAATTGGAAGAAAAAAATTGATTTTGATTCTCTATCCAGACGGTGTGTTCATCTACGTTTGAAGTAACAAAATCCATATCACCATCCATATCCACATCGATGACTGCAATTGGATATTCAAAAGCATCAAGATCAACTGGTAAAGATATATTTTGGACAAGATCAAAGTTTCCATTCCCATCGTTTGAATACAAGAATATTTTTCTAGCATTGTTCCCAAAGCCGATTGTTGTCAATACTATGTCTAAGTCATTATCTAAATCGATATCAGTAACTTTAAAATCCGAAATACTATCAAAGTCATCATCAATTAAGTTGATTGCGCTGTAGTTTGGGGTATTGTCCAGTTTTTGATACCAACCAAATTGTCCAAAAGAGCGAATAGAAATTAAATCTTCTAGTCCATCATTATTTAGATCTGCTATCTTATTTGCGTATCCATCTTCGATGAGAAGTTGATAGTCATTAAAACTACCTTGGCCATTAATGTTTTTTGCCCAGAAAATACCATCGTTACTTGAGGTAACCAAATCTTCATGTCCATCATTGTCCATATCATTAACAATGAAAACAGCTAATGAAGGTAAATTCAACGTATTAATTTCTTGTCTCGGGGTGAAGCTTCCTGTTCCATTTTGATTTTCGTAAAATAGTCTTATCCTTGTTGAGAATCCACCATCGATCTCCGTGAAGCTTCCGATAATGTCATTATCTCCATCATTGTCCCAGTCAATGATCTCACAATTCATATAGTCATAATGTTTAGTATTATCAACAAGTTGATTAGTTGAGAATGTATTATTTTCAATGTTTTCTAGCCAAGTAATTGGTCCATCAACAGATTCGATTACTATATCGAATTGATTATCTCCGTTAATATCTCCAATCTCAATTTCGTCTAACCTATTGGCATATATCAGTTTTTTCGCCCAAGATTGTCCATCATTATTTTCTAAATAACCTAATTCATGGTTCCCGCCTGGATTGACTTGGTAAACAATGTCTAGCTGATCATCTCCATTAATTTCAAGAAGTTCTAAGCTATTAAAAATAGGTTGATTCGAGAACTCAAACTGATCAATTGGACCAGTAAATACACCGGAATTGTTTTGATTGTAGGATTGGATTTTACTAAAAGTACCGCTTGTTAAAATATCTTTTCTACCATCAGAATTAATATCACCTACACTAAAAGTATTAACATAGTTCGTAGTAATCGATTGGAAACTATTGAAATTACCTTGGCCATTTGAGTTTTCTAGCCATCCCAAGTTAGAATCTTTTAATATGATGTCTAAATCTCCATCTCCATCTAAATCAGCGATATTTACATAATTCTCTCTACTATCACTCAAAAAAATAGGAGCACTAAAACTACCTAACCCGTCCATGTTTCTGTACCAAATTACCACATCAGTTGACCCTTGATCTTGGACAGTTACAATGTCAAAGTCTCCGTCTCCGTCCATATCAACAGGATACATGTTACCTGGCGAATTATCTGAATCTGTCTCGATTGGATGATTATTTATTATGTTTTGCTCGTTATCTACTTCAAACCAAACATAGCCTGTTCCAGTGGTATTTGTAGTAAGGATATCTAGGTCGTTATCCATATCCATGTTGACTAGTTTTATATTTCTTACAACTCCGTCTATAGGATTTTGAATTTCTTTTAAAATGGTTAATCTTCCATTGTTGTTTTCCAACCAAATAAATTGATTATCTTTTAATACTATGAAATCAAGGTCTAGGTCATTATCGAAATCTGTAATGTCCGCAGAAAACGAAGAAGAGAACGAATTATCTAACAGTTTTTGTAATGATTTTGGAGCAGCATAGGTGATTCTATCCTCTAAATATTCTAAGTATAAAATATCTGTTCCACTTAGAGTAATGATATCTAAATCTCCATCATTATCAAAGTCAAGGGACTTAGTCACTCTAGTAATTGAATTAGTTTGGTAAAGGTCTGCTCTCTTACCCAATTGTGCTTCAACATTTTGTGAAAATAGAATAAAGAAAATAATTAAGATTTTAGAAATAGAGATTGCAAATGACGTGTTCATGGTTGTGAAAATTATTTCTTTGTAATTTAATTTTTTTAATTTTTCGCCAAATAATAGTGGAGCTAAAGATAAAATACTTTTTGTAAAAGGAAAAACATTTTATTTAAGTTTTGTATTCAATAAATAGTAAAAATCAAAGAATGAACCACGACAAACTAAAAAGCGATGCGCTCATTTGCGCCTATCTTTGCAGGCAAACTGACTCACATATGGATACAGAAAGTCGAGCCTATTCAATACCCTATTTATCATCAATAGCTTATCTTTACCCCAGCAAAACAGGTTGATCAGAAATCGTATATTTATGATGTCCCTATTTTTCTAACAGTTGTTATTTCCTTTAAAAGAAGCACTGACCGTTTATCATACGAACTATAAACTATATCATGGAGTCTAGCTTACTAAAAAATAAAATCGATCATTTTTGGCAATGGTTTGTTAAGCATGAAAAGCAATTTAGAGAAATATCCGATCCAGTAGCAACTAGAGAACTGCTGGATAATCAAGTATTGCAATTCGGAATTTTTTCTTGGGAAATAGGAGAGGGACAAAATAAACCTCACAGTTTTACTATTTCTCCAAACGGTGATGCGAAAATGTTGCGCCGTTCGGAAGCCATTGTTGGTGAAGCTCCCGATTTGCCAGATTGGGAGTTTTTTGCCGCGAAGCCACCAGAAAATTGGGATTTTATTTTTAAGATGTTTGATTCGACTATGCTGCCACAAACCATCAATGCCGCTGAGTGGAAGTATGTTTTACGGATGCCCGTGGCGGATAACCAGAAATTGAAAGTTTTGATCTATGCCGAAAATATAGATTTCTTAGATGAAGATGATAAATTGAGTGCCGCCGATTTTGTGCTGAATCAAACTATTGGTGAAATGGATAAAATATATTATATCGATGCTGTATCGTTTATCGAAGTGTTGGACGAAAATCAAAAGGAAGATCTTAAGTCATTGGCAGCGCTTAAGTTTGAGTTTGAAAAATTGGTGGAAGGGTGGTGATTTTAAAAAACTTGGAAGCTATTTTCCCTTATTCAACTTTTCTATTTTTCCAATCTGGTAAATTCCATGAAAGCCAAGAATAGCGATTCTGTCTTCTCAAAAACGAAGCTTTCTTGTTTTGAATCATTCGTTCCACATTGTAATTCTTATTTATTTGACCTTCTTGAATAAGGTCTTTATTTTCCAGCAGAAGAGAGATGTTTTTATCTGATACGTCGTTAATGATAAAAGAAGCATCGATTCCATATTTTACATCTGCTGTGAGATTGTATTTAGTTATAAAAACATCCCAATTGATACAAGAAGAAAGGATTAAGATAAGGTATAATGCCCATGCATTTTTATGCATAATATAATGAAGTGTTTTCTTTTCACTGATTTTTTCATACATCGTTTTTAATCCATAAAAGGTCAATATTAAAAAAATAAACACCCCAATTCTTTTGTAAGCTAATCCACAAAATTCAATGTATTTGTAATTTCGCATTCCGACAGAAAAAGCTAGCACAGCATTTTGGCCCAACCATAGATAAGCCAAGTTTTGTAGTTTTTCATTCTTAGGGAAAAAGTTGATGTTCTTTCTAAATAGCACTAAAATAATTCCCATGGCTAAAAGGATCGCTAGAATAAGTAAGTAGGTTCCCTCGTGTACATATAGTTTCAATGCCAAGGCACCTTCTGGAGCGGGACTAAACCAAACATAGATAATATCCGTAATGTTGACAATAAATAAAAGCGTGTTCAAAGAAAGAAACGTGAGCAATCCAATTTTATATTCTGATTTTAATCCAATAGGAGAATGAGTGGATATATCATCTGTATGTTGACTTCGAATTCTTTTTAAGTCATATTTTTTTTCAGCTTGATTCTTTCGAAAAAATTGGATAGGAGAAACCGTTATTAATCCTCCAACAAAGAAAAATCCAAAGATAAAAAAGAGGACTCGCTCTATCGAAATATCCCATTGGAATAGATTTCCAATATAAGACCAGAGAGAATTGGATAAATCAGCAAATTTGGGATTAGCTTGATAATAAATAAAATAAAAAACACTCAATATCACTAAGGGTAAAACATATAATTTCAATCCATAAGTCCAATTTTTTGTTTTTGAACTGGGCGTTTTACTGCTTTCTTTAGGTTGATGAAGTATATTCAGCGGCGTTCGAAAAAAATTAGCCATCGTCAGCAAAAAAGCATAAAAAATAAATCGAAGTTCACGTTGTTGTACAAAACCTGCAAAAGTGATTAAGGATAAAAAATGAACCGTTTTTACCAAACTTGAATTCACTCCAACAATCAATATTGCGGTAAATATAGTACCAAGACCTGTCAGTATAACAGCTTTAGAAGTTCTACTTTCTGGATATAAATAGAAAAGACTACTCACGATAAAGCTGGAAAAAATAAGGACGTTAACACCCAATTTCTCTTCCCAAAAAAGAGCGTTATAGAGTAGTAAGCCAGCGAATAATAAGAGATTAATATGGATCGTTTTTTTCATATTCTACTTATTTTAAAAGTACTTTGAATTACAAAGTAAAGATAAATTTCTTTAAAAAGCAATGGTAGGGGGATGTTTTTTATAAATGGTTGATGAATGAAGCATAGCACTGCCATTTAGAGATTGAACAATCACATAAAATATTTTTTAACCTAGAGCTTTCAAAACATTGAAAGCTTATTATCTTTACTGACCACTTATGTTTGACCATTATTAACCTAAAGCGACTACCCGAAATCACTACAAATTAACATCCCTTATGTTTCGTTGCTATTTTATATTTTTTTTTATGCTTTCTTCGTGCTTATTGCTCGCGCAAGAAGGTTGGGAAACGAGGCCTGATTTACCAGATGATTTCCCCAAGGTCGAAGAGACAGAAAAGCTTTTATTTTTTATACAACGAAATCGAAATAAGAATACCATTGTATACGATCTCAATTTAAATCCAGACGGTCGTCTAAATACTAGAAACCCAATAGAGGTCTATTGGCGCAAGTTTCAAAACCATAATGGATTAAAGGATAATCTATCTTGGTTGGAGCGTAATTTTGCTTATGGATATCGTTCCCGTAAAAAACAAGACAACTACACGATCAAATTAAAGGCGTATAATGATCGAGCAATTCGACTCACCTTTAAAGATGGAAAGTGGCTTCCACTTATTACGCTTAATGGACAAACCTGTGTTTTGAAAAACTTATACATTTTTGCAGATGAGTCCGGATTATGGCCTTCGGTAAAATATGCAGACATCTATGGCGAGGATCTCTTGACCCGAGAATTGGTGAAGGAGAGGATTTATAATAAGTAGGGTTTACTAGCTTGGCTTTAGGCTGGTCGTTGTGAGGAGCTAGCTGGAAAAGTTTACGAAACTTTATTAGTTTCGTAAACCTAAAAGCCTAAACAAGAAACGGACGTGACGATTAGTTGCGCCCGTTTTTTTAATATTTGGATTACTTTTTATTTAAAATGTTAAGATAGCATGAATTTATTTTTTATTGAAAAATATTGTTTATATTTATTTTGTTAATTTTATTGACCGTTCGTAAACTACAATTCTACCTATCTGTAGAATTAATCCACTAGACTGTCCACACGGAACTATTAAGAGAGATTAGACGTTTTGTAATTAGACAATTACAAGATTAAAAATTAATGTGTCTGAACATCAGACCTTCATTGGTGTACGCTTTTGTAGCGTATGGTCTTGGCGAACCTATGCATAGGGTATAGGACTAATTTAACAGTCTTATCAAAATAAGGCTAGAGATAATACTTATAAGAATATAAACTGTGATTTTATAAAAAACTGAAAACTACAACTATGATTAACAAACAAAAATTACCTAATTATCGTCCTAAATCAAGAAAGCAATTGGCGGACGAGTATGGCGTATCTCCCCGAACCCTTCGTCGATGGTTTAAAAAGAAAGAATTGACCTTGCCACGATCTTTATTATTGCCAAAAGATTTAGAATCTATTTATAAGACTTTGGGTGACCCTAAAGGTGGGAATGGTAAATGAGAAGGTGGGGTGTCCGGAGATGTCCGCTTTTGTCCGGTTTTGTCCGTTTTATAATGCTTGATTTGTCTTAGTTTTGAATTGTGAAAGTAAACAATGTTAAAACAGATGTTATAAAGTTGAAGAGAATAATATTATTGTTCTTTCAGAATAGTTCATCGCTAAATTCAAATTGTATGCATAAGTTTTTCTCTTTATTACTCCTTTGTTTCATTTTTCTTTTTTCTACTGATTTAGAAGCCCAAAGTGCATCTATCAAACGTATTATGCATACTTGTCCTGATGCGAATAGAGGATTAATTGAAATGCAAATCTTGGGAAATCCTAATGAATTCACGTATTGGTGGGAACATGGCCCTACAGATTTACTGATTACAGATTTAGCATCAGGAATATATACTTTTATAGTTCAAGATGGTAGAGGTTGTCGAGAAACATTCCCAGTAGAAATAATAGATATCGAAGAATGTTTTATTAATTATGAAGTTACAAGTGGAGAAGGCTGTGTGGTTTTCATAGATTTTACGGTATTCTTGAATGGAAATCCAATACCCGACGATGGTATTATTGCAAATTGGACGGATACTCCCATAAACTCTATTGATCGTTATTTTGATACCAGAACACCAAATATGTGTGTTGATATTACGGTAGCAAACCCATGCTGTAGTTATGAAACCTGTTTTAACATAACGAGACCACCAGCGTGTGGTAAAAAGAATGAAGAAGTTATTGTCAATGAATATTTTAGTAAAGGAGCAGCTAGTAGAGATCAGTTTGTTGAATTACTTGTAGTGGGTAATGGAGAATGCGGCGATATTTTTGATTTAAGCGGTTATTTAGTTGATGATAACAATGGGGAATTAATCCCTGGAAATGAATTTATCAACGAGAATAATGCGGCTGAGGTTGGAATCAATATGGGTTATTTATCTTTTAAATATTTACCCTCATGGGAGACCGTCCCTAATGGTAGTTTGATAATAATTTACAAAGATCGTAATGGTAATTTGAACCTTCCTCAAGATGATCCCGAAGACGCCAATCAAGATGGTGTTTATGTTTTATCCGCTGACGATGATGATTATCTAATTGGATATTCAGGACAATGGAATTACCAGAAAAAGCAACAGGATTATATTGGTGCATTAATGTATCCGTCTTGGGACTTAATAAATATTAATGACAAAAATGATGGTTTGCAAGTAAGAAATTCAGAAGGAGCATATGTTCACGGTCTGAGTTCTGGATCATCAATGTTTACGAGTGAAAATTATTTTGATTTGTGGATTTCTGATACTCCGTCAAATGAACCCAATTGTAAATTTATTAAAGATACAATTCCGCTAAAATCACACTATCGCTGTGATCAAGCTAGTCAATTATTAGAATCTCCTGGTTTAAGTAACTCGTCTATGAATGATGATTTTATTGCTTCTCTCCGAGATTGTATTGGAGGAGAAAAGCGATTGAGTGTAGATAGTGACCAATTCGAAAGTTCATCTACTTACCAACGAGTAAAAATATTTCCAAATCCTACGAATGCCAATTTTAATGTAAAGCTAGAATCTAATCTAAGAGGAAAGGGAGAAATAACAATTCTAACCATGGAAGGTAAGGAATTGATGACCATACCAATTGGATTTGAATCAAACGTGTTTCAAAAGGAAATTTTATTAGGAACAATGGTTCCTCCAGGATTATTCTTAGTAAAAGTCCAATTTCCTGATGGTCAAATTCAGACCAAAAAAGTCGTCAAGATTAGCAATAAATAATTATTTCCAAATTTAGTAAAGTTCCTATATTATGAAAGTAATGTCATCATTATTTACAGTAGCCCTATCTCTTCTTGTTAGTTTTTCTGCGATCAGCCAAGACTGTCAACAGCTTACTGATCCAGTATTAGACTTTAATCCTTATAACGACCTTGATCCTTGTTGTGGGATGGAATATAGACAGGTATGCTATGATATGGAAGAGCTTTTTCAACAATCTAATCTACAGTTTGGTAGTATTGAATTAAATTCTACGATTTACAGTAATGGGCCAACATCTAATTGGATTTCAGTTGGGGATATAAATCGATTAGCTTTTGAACTAAATAAATTACTGCAGGCTAATGGTATAAATAATGAGTTTATTGTAGATGGAAATAACCTG
>CAZYAC010000116.1:0-13258 GCA_964645475.1 uncultured Saprospiraceae bacterium
AAAACTCGGGTGTTAAAATGAAAAAATTATTAAAAACTTCTTTAGCGTTATTTTGTGTAGCGCTAATTGTTTCCGCTTGCGGAACAGGTCAGACCGGCCAATTAGTCGGAATTGACAATCGTCCCTCTTGGAAGGGTATTAATCCTTTCGGTATGGTTTACATACCATCGGGAACGTTACATATTGGTCCTAGTGACCAAGATATAGCTAATACCATGGTACAGCGACAAAAATCTATCTCTATCTCCGGGTTTTATATGGATGATACAGAAATTACCAATAATGAGTACCGACAATTTGTGTATTGGGTAAAGGATAGTATTGCGCACACCCTTTTAGATAATTACTACGAAACTGAAAGTGGAGAAGAGTTAATCGATTGGGAAATAGAAATTGATCCTACCGATGAAACACTAGATGAGCTGTATTACCAAGGCGACGATAAGTTTGCTGGTAAGAAAGAATTGGATGTTTCAAAGTTAGAGTATACCTTTGAATGGTACGACTGGCAAGCTGCTGCCCACCAAAGAGATGCTAATCGTAAGGATCATATTAGAGAGAACACAGTACTGGTTTATCCAGATACTTTGGTCTGGATTCGCGACTTCGCTTATTCTTATAACGAACCAATGGCTCGTAACTACTTCTGGCATCCGGCCTTCGATGACTATCCAGTAGTCGGAGTAGATTGGAAAATGGCTGCGGCTTTCTCTTACTGGAGAACCAAACTATGGAACTCTTATGAAGGAAATGGTATAAATAGTGAAGATTTCCGTTTACCAACTGAACACGAATGGGAGTATGCTGCTCGTGGTGGTCACGACTTAGCACCATATCCTTGGGGTGGGTACTATGTTCGTAACGCTAAAGGTTGTTTACTTGCGAATTTCAAACCTGGTCGTGGTAATTATCCAGAAGATGGTGGTCTTTACACTGTAAAAGCAGATGCTTACTTCCCCAATGATTATGGCCTTTATAATATGGCTGGAAATGTATCAGAATGGACTAGTACTGCTTTTCACGAAAATGCTTACTCTTTCTTACACGATCTGAATCCTGATTTACGCTATGATGCGAAGGATGATGATGCGGAAGCTCAGAAGCGAAAAGTAATTCGTGGAGGTTCTTGGAAAGATATCGCTTATTTTATGCAGACAGGTACTCGTCACTGGGAATTCCAAGATACCACTAAGTCTTACGTTGGATTCCGTTGTGCACTAACTTTCTTAGGACGTTCAATTAATGATTTCTAATCTTTAAAAATATAATCGAAAGCATAATCGAATCTGATTATGCTTTCGATTTTCTTTGACACAGAATTATTCGAATCCTTTCAATTGAAATTAATCTCAACAGAATTGTAACTTTTTTGACCCTGAACGTTATGTTCAAGGGTATAACTATCAACATTTGTGTTAATATATAACCCATACTATTAACTCATTTAAATAACCTTTTTAAAAGAACAGAAAAATGGCCTTTTACAAATCTCCTTGGTTTAAGTATTTAAAGAATTTTATTATTGGTGTAGGTGCCGCCATCGTAATGGTTGGAGCACTTTTCAAAATCCAATCTTGGGAAGGTGGATCTGAAATGTTGACTGCTGGACTCTTAACAGAAGCATTCTTATTCCTTATGTTAGGAGTATTACCTCCAGACAAAGATTATTACTGGGAAAAATTATACCCAGGTCTGCAAAATTATGACTCAAAAATTCAGCCTTTAACTGCTGGCGATGTTGGTGCAAGCACGCCTGGTTTAAACGGTGAAGTAGTTGAGCAACAATTAGGTGGTATGTTATCTGAACTTCAGACAATGTCTGCTAGCTTAGTTTCTCTCAAATCTTTACAGGAAGTTGATTTTTCCAGTACAGGTGATCAGCTGAAAACTATGAGTAACTTCTATACTCGTATGAATGAAGCTATGGCTACCATGAACGATTCTTTGGAAGACACTAAGCGTTACCAAGAGCAAATCTCTGCCCTTAACAGAAACCTCGGTTCTCTAAACTCAGTTTACGGAAACGTTCTTTCTGCTATGGCAACATCTGCTAATACCGCTAAAAAAGTAGGATAATCCTTTTAAGGTTTCCTCCATTATTTAAAAATATAAAAACCTAATAGGATATGTCAATACCCAAGGAACCGCGGCAGTTGATGATCAATATCATGTACTTAGTACTTACAGCGATGTTGGCCCTCAACGTATCCGCGGAAATATTTAATGCATTTAAACTGGTAGACAAAGGTCTCCAGAAATCTAACTCGGTGCTGGATTCGTCCAACGAAGGAGTACCTGGTCAGATCCAAACCTTGGCTAAGAAAAAGCCAGAGTTAAAAATTTACGGTGAAAAAGCTCCACAAGTGAGAGCAATTTCAAAGGAATTTGTTGAATACATAGATGGTATTTGGACCAGTATGGCTGAATACTATCCAGACGATGATCCAAAGTACCCTGGTGAATTGAAAAATAAGAAGAACAAGGATATTGCTACTCGAATGCTGGTTACAGAAGGCATAGGTGAAGAATTAAAAGCAAAAATTCTTGAATACAAGCAAAAATTCTTAGATTTAGTAGACGAAAAAGATCGAGATGGTTTTGCTTCTAAAATCGCAATGGAGATTGATGATCAATCTTGGCAAGATCCTAAGTCAGGTAAGACTAGCTGGTCGGATTATAACTTCCGTCAAATGCCAGTTGGTGCCTTAATGCCGATGTTTACGAAATTTAAGAACGATGCTAAATCAACAGAGGCAGCTATTCTTAACTATTACCTCGAAAAAGTAGGGGGTGAAGATATCGTACTGGATAAATTCCAAGTAGTTTCTTCTCCTGATAAAACATACGTTATTCAGGGTGAGCAGTTCAAAACAGATGTATTTTTGAGTGCTTCAGCTTCTCAATCTTCTAGTACAGGCGTTTCTATCAGCGTAAATGGTAGAAAATTACCTGTTAAAGATGGAGTAGCTACTTACACTGAAGGTGCAAATGGTACCGGTATTAAGAAATATAATGCGTCTATTAGCGTTACTAATCCAGTGACCAATGAAACAAAGACCTACAAGAAAGGCTTCGAATACGAAGTTGGACTCCGTAGTGTAAGTGTTTCTGCTGATAAGATGAATGTATTTTACATTGGTGTACAAAACCCAGTTTCTGTTTCGGCAGCGGGTGTACCAACCAATTCTTTGAAAGTAAATGGTTCTGGTATCACACTGAAGCCTAACGGTAAAGGAAAATACATTGCTACGGCTTCTAAACCAGGTCAAGCAAATGTTACGGTAAGTGGAGAAGGATTGAAAGCAACCAAGTTCCCATTCCGTATCAAGCGTATTCCTGATCCTGTAGCCCGATTGAGTAAGAACTCAGGTGGAGCAATGGGTAACGGAGAATTTAAAGCGCAAGGTGGGGTAGGAGCATTCCTCGACAACTTTGACTTTGACGCAAAATGTAAAATTCAGGGATATATATTGACCAAATTGGCTCCACGACAGGATCCAATCGAATCGAACAACGCAGGTGCTCGTTATAATCAGAAATCCGGCCGTTTGGTGAAGTCAGCAAAACCTGGTGATACTTATTACTTTGATAATGTAAAAGCTAAGTGCCCTGGTGATTCTGCGGGTCGTAAGATCAACTCCATGGTATTTAAGATTAAATAATCATATAATAACTGTTTGTTATGAAGATCTATGTGAAAATTTTAAGTTTATGTTTTTTGGGGATGATTCTTTTCTCCACCAAATCCTACGCTCAAATCCCGGAAACGGTAAGAACGGAGGCTAGTGATCCAGATGGCGATCGTCCATTGGATGACATTGTTGAAAAAAGAATTATTGACGAAAGAATGGTATTGCCATACCAGCCAATTCGGGAAGCAGATGTTTTCTGGGAAAAGCGAGTTTGGCGGGTAATTGATATTCGGGAGAAGATGAATCTTCCTTTCGCGTATCCTGAAATGCCTTTCTTCTCAATTTTAATGGACGCTGCCGTTAATGGTGATATCACCGTTTACAGCACGGAGGACGATAAATTCTCCGCCTCTCTGCCCGCCGACGAAGTAGCTACCATGGGTGCTACCGCCGATACCGTAATAACCTTCGATCCGGAGACTTACGAAGAGCAGATTCAGGTAGTTCGTAACGAATTGAATCCAGAAGATGTAAATCGCTTTCGAATTAAGGAAGTTTGGTTCTTTGATGAACAAACTTCTACTTTACAGGCTCGTATCTTAGGTATTGCACCGATGATCGATGTTAAAGATGAAAATGGTAATTTCCGATATGAAAAGCCTATGTTCTGGGCCTATTATCCGGAATGTCGAGAAATTCTCGCTCGCCACAAAGTTTTTAACCAAGGTAACGATGCGGCACCCATGACTTGGGAAGATACTTTCGAAATGCGATTCTTTTCTAGCTATATTATGAAAGCCTCCAACGTACACGATTATCGTTTACAAGATACGTACTCTGGAGTCGATCTATTGCTAGAAGCTGATAAGATCAAACAGGAAATCTTCAACTGGGAGCACGATCTCTGGTCTTATTAAGAGCTAATAGATCTGTTTAAGCTAACAAACAATTTAAAATATATTTAAAAAGGTTTACCGGACGCTGGTCGTTTGGTAAACCTTTTCTTTTTCAAGTACCTTTTTGTAAACAAGTTTCTTATATTTGAGAGTACGGGTTTTAGCCTAAGTAATTTCGGATGGCTAAAAACTTGTCTTTTCATTCCACTCTGTGTATTACCCAAACCGCTTGTGCGGCCTGTCAGTAGGCAGGCAAGGTCCTTCAATTCGGATATTGTCATATCTGAGTTTATGGGATCGTTCACTCCTTCGCGATGATAGCTAAGTCTATTTGGCCGAGAGCATTCCATTCCGGGAGGCAGGGTAAATAAAAAATCCTACACTTTATCTCACAGAACTATTTTAGAATAAAATCTAATGTTTAAAAAGAAATTTCCATTTTATCGGCAGTATGACAGTATGGATTGTGGGCCTACCTGTCTGAAGATGATTGCGGAGCATTATGGTAAGACCTTTTCTTTGCAAACCTTAAGAGACAAAAGCTATATTGATCGGGAAGGCGTATCGCTAATGGGGATGAGCGAAGCTGCGGAGCAAATCGGAATGCAAACCTTGGCTTTGCAGTTGCCTTACGAGCATGAAGATGAGGAAGAAGCATCTCTCTTACAGGTAGGACTCCCTTGTATTGTACACTGGGAACAGCGACATTTTGTGGTAGTCTATGATATGGATAAAAAGCACGTTTGGGTGGCTGATCCGGCGAAAGGGAAAATGAAGTTGACTCGAAAAGCATTTGAGCGGAGTTGGATGTCAAATGGTGAAACGGGGATCACCCTGATCTTAGAACCAGGTCCTGATTTTTTTGCCGAAGAGGGAGAAAAGGTTAATCGGACGGGCTTTGGATTTTTGTTTAGACATTTGCTCAACTATAAACAGCTGGTTGCTCAGCTATTCATCGGGCTTTTGCTGGCCAGTATTTTCCAACTAATTTTTCCTTTCTTAACTCAGGCGTTGGTTGATATTGGAATTGAGAATCAAGATATAGATTTTATTTATCTGATCCTCATTGCACAGTTGATGATTTTTTTGGGTAGAATTATGGTGCAGTTCCTGCAAAGCTGGATACTTCTCCATATTGGTACGAGGATCAATGTGAGTCTAATCGCAGATTTTTTGATGAAACTTATCCGCCTGCCTATTGGATTTTTTGACGCAAAATCTACTGGTGATTTACTACAACGGATTAATGACCATGATCGGATTGAACGTTTTTTGACGGATTCAACTTTGGTGACCATCTTTTCTTTTTTCAATATTATCGTATTCAGCATTGTCCTTTTGGTCTATAATCGGTTGATCTTTTTGATTTTTTTAATCTCTAGTATTTTATACGTTTTATGGGTAACTATTTTTTTGAAAAAAAGAAGAACCGTCGATTACCAGAATTTCCAGCATGCGGCTGATAACCGCAATACCCTGATTGAACTTATTCAAGGGATGGAGGAGATTAAATTACAGAATAGTGAAAAGAAACGTCGTTGGCAGTGGACAAATATCCAGGCGAGGTTATTTCATGTAGGGATGAAATCGCTACGTATAACGCAGTATCAGGATATTGGCGCTGGATTTATTACTCAGCTAAAAGATATTCTGATTTCATTTTTTGCTGCCAAGGCCGTGATTGATGGGCAAATGACGCTGGGGATGATGTTGGCAGTACAATACATTATTGGCCAACTCAATACACCACTTACCCAACTTATTACCTTTATCAGAAGCGCTCAGGATGCCCAGATCAGTTTGGATCGATTGGGTGAAATACATGATAAAGAAGAGGAGGCCGAAATAGGAGGGCAAATAAATGTGATGCCAACTACTGGGAATTTTATGATTGAAAATATGACTTTTAGTTATAATCCTATTTCTGCTCCAGTTTTAAAAAATATTAATTTAGAAATTCCTCGCGGGAAAGTCACCGCGATCGTAGGGACAAGCGGTAGTGGAAAAACCACCTTGATAAAATTATTATTAGGATTTTATGAACCGTCGGAAGGAACGATTAAACTTGGGGGCGTCAATCTAAACAATCTCAACAAAAGAAACTGGCGAGGGGTTTGCGGAGCCGTTAAACAAGATGGTTTTATTTTTTCTGATACCATCGCCAATAATATTAGCGAATGTGATCAAACACCTGATCGAGTTAAATTGTTAAGAGCCGTTGAGATTGCCAATATTAAAGAATATATCGAGTCTTTGCCATTGGGTTATAATACCATAATCGGCGCACGCGGAAACGGAATTAGTCAAGGACAACGACAACGAATATTAATCGCAAGAGCCGTTTATAAAGATCCAGATTTTTTATTTTTTGACGAAGCTACCAACGCTCTAGACGCACGTAACGAAATGAAAATCATGGAAAACATGGACGAATTTTTTCGGAGTCGAACAGTGGTAGTTGTGGCGCATCGCTTGAGTACCGTAAAGAATGCCGATAAAATAGTGGTGCTAGAAAATGGTGATTTGATCGAAGAAGGAACGCATGAAGAACTTGTTGCTCAAAAAGGAGCTTATTTTACACTAGTGAAAAATCAATTGGAGTTAGGTAGTTGATTGGCTGAGTTAGTTAGTGGTTGTATGATAATTGGGAAAGTGCTTTTATTTTTCCATAAAAAAGACGGTGATAAATTTTTTGAATATCTTTTTTTTATTATTTTTTAATGTTCATTTTTTTGGCAGAAAAAAAACGAAACAAAAAATCTGCCGCCTGTAGCATTTTTCGAACTCGGTACTTCTAATAAAATGTCAAATCGAATAAACTCGCAAGGAGACTTGTCTATTTATTTGATTTTTTCTATTATCAATCATTGCCAATTATTTTAGCAATAGTTTAGCTCATACAGTATTCGATTTAAGACATTTTATTAATGCACCGAGTGGAAAAAAGCTAAAGGTCGGAATTTTATTCATACTAGGAATTATTGTTCTAACCAGCAAATAGGAAATAATTTTAACTCCATGGAAGAAGCAGAAATTAAAAAGGCGGCTGACAAAATTAAACTCCGAGATGACTATGATTTATTACAAATTATGGGACATCCACCGGGATGGTTATTGTATTGGGGAATGGTCATGATCCTTATCGTTACCTTGGGTTTGCTCACTTTAAGTTGGATGATGAAATATCCCGATGTCATTCCCGCACGGATCACCCTCACTACTGAAAATCCTCCGGTTCGGGTGGTGGGTAGAGCAGATGGTAAGATTGCTGAATTATTCGTTGCGGATGGCGTCGTCGTCGAAGCCGGTCAGGAGATCATTACTTTAGACAACAATGCGGAAAAAAAATCGATTGATCAATTGGAAAAATTTCTAAAAAATATTACCCAAAAGAATATTCCACTAGATCAAATTGACCTACCTAAAAATTTACAACTCGGTGACCTTGAATCCGACTATGCTAATTTTGTTCGCCAGTGGTCTGCTTATCGCTTTGATCTGAATAGAGCTACGGTTGATAAAAAAGTCACAATCATTCAGCGACAGATTGAACAAGTAGAGGCTCTAAATCAAGCCCTTCGACAACAGGAAAATACACTTCAGGAAATGCTAGCAGTTGCTGAAAAAAAGCGAGTAAGACAGCAAGACTTATTGACGGATGGCAGTGTGAGTCTAGAATCGGTAGAAGTGGCAGAAGAGGCTTATCTGAATGCCAGAGGAAATTTAGAAAATTTGCAAAACCAATTGATTAGCAATAATATCAAAATAGAAGAATTGCAACTGATCGTATTGGATTTTAGAGAAGGTAAAAAAAATACAGATTATGATCAGAGCTTGGGCGTTAACGAAGGCCTTGCCGGCTTAAAAGAAGCGATCCGTGAATGGAAAAGAAAATTTATTATCACCGCACCGATCACTGGAAAAGTAGCGACGACTCGATTATTAGCCACGCAACAGTTTGTGAAAGAAAACGAAATTATCCTCACCATTGTTCCAGTATCTACCGAAGAGAAATTGATCGGGCGGGCTTTGTTGCCTCGTAGAGGGGCCGGAAAAATTACCACAGGAATGCCAGTTAATATTCGTTTGGATGGTTTCCCATATCAAGAGTTTGGCGCGGTGAAAGCCACCGTAGCACAAGTGTCTCTAGTACCTGAAGAAGATGGCCAGTATTTGGTAATGGTGGATATGCCGAAAACTATGGTGACAACCTATAACAAATCAATTCCCTTCCGACAGGAAATGCAAGGCACCGCTAATATTATTACAGAGGAACGACGGATTATTACTCGTATCTTTGATAAGGTGTTGAGCTTGGCGCTTAATTGATGGGTGAATTTTTTGATGTGCAGATGTGCGGATTTCTTAATATGTCGATCAGTTGATTAAACGCTCTCCTTGTCCAATGATTAAATAGAACTAATCAACTAGTATAATTGATTAACAAATCCGCATATCCATCAATCCGCACATCTATCAATTCACCAAATACAACTAATACCACCAATTAACTGTTATATAAGGAATGAGTAGACGAAAAGATCCAAAAGTAAATAATTCCCTTTCAACCCAGTTTGCCGCATTAAAAAACCTTCCGCCGTTTTTTAGATTAATCTGGAATACCAGTAAATCTCTTTTTATTTTAAATATTCTATTGAGAATTGTCAAGGCAGCAATCCCATTGGCGATCCTGTATGTCGGTAAAGAAATTATTGATGAAGTGATTCGGTTGATTGATGTAACGGATGGAGCAAAAGATTATCTGTGGATGATGGTTGGAATAGAACTAGGATTAGCGATCACTTCTGAGTTGCTCAATCGAGCGATTATGTTATTAGATAGTTTGTTGGGAGATTTATTTGCGAATCGAAGTTCGGTGATGTTGATACGTCATGCCGCACGACTGGATTTATACCAATTTGAAGATCCAGAATTCTATGATAAACTAGAAATGGCTCGCCGCCAAACCGTAGGTCGTACCATGTTGATGTCGCAAGTGTTGGCACAATTGCAGGACATGATCACGTTGTTGTTTTTGGGAGCGGGCTTACTTACTTTTAGTCCATGGTTGTTGTTGATTTTATTTATTGCAGTTATTCCTTCCTTTTTAGGAGAGACCCATTTTAATCAACATACTTATTCGTTAACGCGTTCTTGGACGCCGGAGCGACGCGAGTTGGATTATATTCGTTTTATCGGCGCGAGTGATGAAACAGCAAAGGAGGTTAAAATTTTTAATCTTTCTGATTTTTTGGCTAGTCGTTTTAAAGAATTATCAGATCGTTATTATGAAGCCAATAAAAAAATATCCGTTAAACGAGCGTGGTGGGGGAGCTTTCTGTCGGCCATAGGAAGTTTGGCGTATTATGGAGCTTACGTTTTTATCATTTTGCAAACGACGGCTGGATTGATCACTGTGGGTAGTTTGACTTTTCTGGCGGGTTCTTTTCGGCAGATGCGAGGGATGCTACAAGGGATCATGAATCGGTTTTCAAAAATTGCAGAAGGATCTTTATATCTCCAGGATTTATTTGATTTTCTATCATTAGAACCGACCATTCGAGATAAAGAAAAAGCGTTGCCTGTGCCTAGTCCAATTCAAGAAGGATTTACCTTTGAAAATGTAAGTTTTAAATATATCAACAGTGAGAAGTACGCAATTCGTAATTTATCTTTTCATTTAAAGAAAGGAGAAAAGCTGGCACTAGTGGGAGAAAATGGAGCGGGGAAAACAACACTGGTAAAATTATTGGCGAGACTTTACGAACCAAGTGAAGGAAGAATCCTATTAGATGGGAAAGATTTGCGGGACTATCAGCTACTGGATTTAAGAAAAAATATTGGAATTATTTTTCAGGACTATATTCGATTTCAGATGAAGGCGTCGGATAATATTGCGGTGGGAAATATTGAATTAAATAAAGATCTTCCTGTGATTACCCAAGCCGCTGAAAAGAGTTTAGCGGATACCGTGATCAATGATTTGCCGGGACAGTACGAACAGGTATTGGGAAAACGATTTAATAACGGTGTTGAGTTGTCGGGTGGCCAATGGCAAAAAGTAGCACTCGCCCGTGCGTATATGCGAGAGGCGCAGTTATTGATTTTGGATGAGCCCACTTCGGCCTTAGATGCTCGTGCGGAACATGAAGTGTTTTTGCGGTTTGCAGAATTGATTGAGGGGAAATCTGCGGTGTTAATTTCACATCGTTTTTCGACGGTACGGATGGCGGATCGGATTTTATTTTTAGAAAATGGTCAATTGCTAGAATTGGGGAGCCACGAAGAATTAATGGCCAAAGATGGGAAGTATGCGGAGCTGTTTAAGTTACAGGCGGCGGGGTATGTTTAGGGATAAATAAACACCGTCATCATGAAAATATATACCAGTTTCATATGTATGTAGTCAATATGTTAAAGTTTAAGAATTGTTATCGCGTTTTTTTATTTTTTGAAAATAATGTTTAATTTGCTTATGTCAAGCATTTCTTGACCTATTCCAAATCCATAAATCAAATGATTTTTGGTATTCTACACCGCCCAAGTCGAAAATTAAGAGAGAAATTTTTGTAATCAATTGATTACGATAGTATTTTTTATGTCTGAAAAATTAAGCTGTTAACTCGCTTGAATTTTCTCAGCCAATACTATGCTATTACTGTATAGTTTTTAATCAGATCATTTTAATTTATTTAAATATAAAGTTATGAAAATCAAGTACTGTTTTATTTTACTATATAGTGTTTTAGGTGTTTTGACAAATACTGTCAAAGGTCAAAGCTATTTGGAGATTAAGGACTGTAAAAACATTGTTGTGTATTATGAGAGTAGTTTTTCTCAAGGGGATGGTAATCAAACATTAAATTATGTTCTGGAAAAAGAATTAATCCAATTACTGATCATCCATGTTTAGATGCAAGTACTAATCAAGGTCAATGTATTTTTAATGAAACCGGGGTGTCATCTCAATTTATTCAAGGATTGGTAGTTTTAGTTAAATAGGTGTTTTTTTAGTGAATTTTATCGTCTTCTATAAATTTTTTCTTTATCGTCGGATTAAAATAAACGGATTAATTTCATTTTTCATAAATTGAATAAAATGCGAAGTATAATTTTTCTAACAATAATTATCTTCTATCAACCAAACCTTTGCGCTCAAAAGAATAGCCTTGAGATTAATTACACCGCCGTAGTTTCAAAACTTCTATACAAAAAATCTTTTGATGATTTTCATAGTAGAAATTCTGGACCAGAATCTAATCTGTACTTTAATACTACAATGGATAAGCCACTTTTCTCTACTACATTTCAATTTTCCTATCATCGAAAATTAAGTAAAAAAATCGAACTTGGTATTTGGGGAAGAGAAATGATTAGAGGTGTGAAAAGTCCCTATAACTACATGGAAGATTTTGGAGGGTTCAATCTCATTTATAGATACAACTCCTACGAATTGGGATTAAGTACTAGCTATTTAATTTTTCAGGGTGAAATGATGGGACTCAAAATTAGATTTAATCCTGCCTTGGACATTTATAATACGCTAGAATTAAGATCAAATAGAATAAATAGAAATACTGGAATAGCCATACCAACAGGAAATGTAGGGGGGCGATTTAACTCTGGAAAAGAAACTTTTTTTAAGAGAATTAAAGACAACCTTGATCATGATCTCTTCAAGTTAAGCTTATACACTTCTTTAGATTTTGAATTTAAAACCATCGTCAAAGGTGTTTTTTTTACAGGATCAGTAGAATTTGGAGGTAGTACTCCACTAAAAACTAAAGACGAAGCCACTTTAAGTTTTCTACCAGATGGGTGGATTATTTTGGCAAGTGTTGATTTTGGATTAGCGTATAAATTTTAGTAGACAAATGAAAAAGTATTATTTCTTTTTGGTTTTTTTCTTCATTACGCAAAATATTAAATCCCAGAGTAATTGGGAATTACTCGTTGGCGGGATCTCTGGAATTAGTAATTTAAAAACATCTTATGATGATTTTTCTCCGATAGGTTATAGTTCCGATAATAGAGAATTTCTTCTGTCAAACCCTAAATTAATGCTTGGCGTATTTGGAGAATGTGCTTATTCTGTGAATAATATTCTAGGATTAAAATCTAATGTTTTTCTAATCGAAAATGGATATCAGTATAAGCTTTACAATTCCTCAGATCAATCATCAATCAAGGCTAAATACAAGCGTCTTGATTTTGGACTTGAAGTTGGAGTGAAACTTTTTGTTTTCGCTAAAAAAACGAAAACTAAAAGGAAAAAGAAAGATGCTATTTCACCATATTTCAATTTGGCATATAACTTTAGAATCAAACTTAAGGACAGCTATCAATTTGCTGATCAAACATTGATTCCTGAACCGGATTCGGAAAACAATAATTCACTGTCTAGCTATAATATTGGATTTGGCTTGAAAAGAGGAAAAATAGAACTACTTGCCTTTTTCAATTATTCAATAAGTGACTTTATTAAAGATCAAGGTTCTAATGAAATACACTTAAATAATTTTGGGTTAAAAACAGCTTATAGGTTTTTAGATTAATGAATTTTAATGTCGGGGGTATCATTTTTAAATGAAGTATTTAGGAACGAGCCCTAAAACAACTCCCGCTCCCGCCACACAAATATCCCCACCACCAAATACTCCAGCCCCACCACCCAGAAATTTTCCTCAAACACCGGATAACTATAATTAATATAAGTCCCCAAAATCATCA
>CAZYAC010000117.1:0-4551 GCA_964645475.1 uncultured Saprospiraceae bacterium
TTTTCCCGAATCCTGGAAATAAGGTATTAAATATTCGATATGAGTTAGAACAAGCCACCGACGTTCGTATCGAGGTGGTAGATTTATTAGGAAAATCACAAGGGTTGATTACAGATGAGTTTCAAGATCGGGAATCTCAAAGTCGCACTTGGGATCATGCGTTGACTCCCGGAATTTATTTTTTGAATTTTGATATGGCTGGAGCACGGTATACACAGCGGGTGGTGATCCAATAAAACATGAGACATCCCGAATTTTAAGACTTGCAAAGAGCAGGTTAGTACTATTTGCACTTGATTGCACTTATAAAGGTGGTAAGCAATAAGTAATATGCCCTCTCCATTCGCATATTATACGCGGTTGGAGAGGGCATATTACTTACAGCTTAAGGCTAATAACTCAATTACATAGACCAACTAAAGTTTTTTTGGGATGGCTCATGTATCTTTTATCCCAACTTCCTCCGACCCAACTCCTGCTTCACCAAACCAAATTCTCTGCTCATATCTCCTACTACTGCGGTATTCTCTTGCGCCCGGCGCACCAAATAAGGAAAGACATCCTCTACCAATCCGTAAGGAACATACTTGGCAGCCAAAAAACCGGCGTGCGCCAAATTATATGTAAGATGGTCGCTCATTCCATATAGTTGACAAAACAATAGATGCGGATGATCTCGTGGAATATTTTTTTCCTGCATCAACTGGGCCATTAACATACTACTTTCTTGGTTATGTGTGGCATTGCAAACAGCGATTTGTTCATAGTTATCCAAACAAAATCGGAGCGCCATATTAAAGCCATCATCCGTAGCGGCCTTATCGACCTGAATTGGAGAAGTATAGCCCATCTCTATGGCTCGATTTCGCTCTTTATCCATATACGCACCTCTGACCAACTTGGCTCCTATCATAAAATTATTTTCCTGCGCATAGGAAAAATTATCTATCAAAAATTGTAGTCGATCGTGGCGATACATCTGGTAAGTATTGTACACCACTACCCTTTCGCGATTGTAGCGGCGCATCATTAGTAAAACCAAATGATCAATTGTATTTTGAATCCAACTTTCTTCTGCATCAAAAAACACACTCACTCCTTGTTCAGCGGATACGTGACAAATGGAATCAATTCGCTTTAACAGGCTACGGTACTCTCTACGAGTTTCCTTGTTAAGCGACTCTCCATTTTGGATACTTTCTAATAAACCATGCCGCGTCAAACTACTGATTTTTACCACAACGATCGGAGTACTTTCATTGGTGGCCGCAAATTCGATCGCTCGAATAAATTCATTCATTGACTGGTTATAGCCTTTTTCTGTATCTCGCCCTTCAGCCCCGTAATCTAAAATGGTTAACACCTTAGATTCGTAGAGCTTATTAATGACAGGAGTAGTTTTGAGTAGGGTCGTTCCACCGACGAATTGATCAAAGATGGTAGCTTTAGCAATCCATTTTACGAAAGGGAGTTTCCACTTCATCGCGGTTAGACCAAGTGGAGCGCTCAGATCCACGAGCCATTTTTTGTTCATGGTACCAAATAGTCTGGCCGCTTTTTTCAACTGAGCGTCGGACTTAGCAGCAAAGGCAATTTTAGTGTTTTTAAAATCCGGTAATTCGGACTTTTTATTATGTTCTGCTTTTTTCACCATTAGTTCGTATTATTCCATATTTCCCAAGCTTTCTCTGCCTGTAAAGATAACATTTCCAATCCATTTTTGGTTTTCGCACCCACAAGGTTCCCTTGAGCTAAAAACGCAGTTTCTGCTGGATTATAAACTAAATCATAAAGATAATGATCTGAGGTTAAGACGTCATAAGGCAGATTGGGTAACGCCTCCACATCAGGATAAGTGCCCAGCGGTGTCGTATTAATAATCAACCGATGGTTTTCAATCAGCTCCTTGCTAAGGTTTTCGTAGGTAATTTTATCTGGGCCAGCTGTTCGGGATACTTTTAGAAAATCAATGCCTTCCTTTCTTAGCACATAGGTAATGGCTTTGGCGGCGCCTCCTGTTCCCAAGACGAGCGCTCGAGCAGGCAGTTTTTCTCCCTTAGGAACCATTCTCAGAAGAGAAGTTCTAAAACCATAATGATCCGTATTGTAGCCTATTCTTTTACCATCCATTAATCGAATGGTATTTACCGCACCAATCTCAGCAGCATCCGGGCTGATTTCATCTAAGAAATCAAAAACCTTTTCTTTATATGGAATCGTGACGTTTAGACCTCGTAAATTAGGATACTGACCAATCAGTTTATCTATTTCGTCAATTGTAGGTATCGGAAACAACTCGTAAAAACTATCGGTCCGCTTTTCCTTGGCAAATTTTTCCCCAAAATATTTTTTAGAAAAAGAATAGGAAAGATACGAACCAATAAGTCCGTAAAGATTTTTATAATTAGTTAATTCCATAGTAGTTTAAAATGTCAAAATCTAATTTACATTTTGTTGAATTGTTGAGATAAGATATTTGGATTCAACAGTTTTCAAACCAATTTACTTTTCTAAATTCAGTGTTTTCAACTTCAATTGCAACCTCAAAAACAATTTCAAATTTCCCGCTAACGCAAAATAAGCAGCTTTATGAATCTAAACATCATTCAAAATAACTTGGTTGTAAAATTTGCGGTTGAGGTTGGGGTTGTTTTTGAAGTTTCAAACAATAATAACACAGTTTACCGTACGGTCTTCAGATAAATTTATTTTTTACTACCTAAACGTTCTAGTAAAAAAACGGAAAGAAACCCGACGATCATCAGAACTATGACGGCTAAAACTAAAGCATCATCCCCACTATAATTTCCAGGCCAGACATTTTCTTCGACCAATATTTTTTTCGGTGTAATTCCATCATCCTTCAAAATAATTGCTCCAGCTTTGTCGCGTAGCCAATCGGTCGCGTTACGCCAAGGCCAAATTTTATTAAGAGACCCTAACATAAATCCGGTCAAGATAGCTAAAGTAAGATTGCGATAATGCTTAAAGGTCCAAGACAACAATCGAGAAATCGTCATCAATCCTGTCAAGCAACCCAAGGCAAAAACCACCATGATCATCAATTTATCAGGAGCCAAGGTTTTAAGGGCTGGCTTGAGGGTATCGGTAATAATAAAACTATACATCCCCATGATGAGCAAAATAAAACTCCCAGAAATTCCTGGTAGAATCAAAGCCGAAATTGCAATGGCACCTGAGAAGAAAACAAAGATCAAAGATTCTGAACCTTCCGCTGGAGCGATCGTGGTAATTCCGTAAGCTACGACGGCTCCTAGGATCATCAGAAAAATTTCACCCGGTCCCCAATTTGCAATCTGCCGACCAATATAGATCGCCGAAGCAATGATGAGTCCAAAGAAAAACGCCCAAACGGCAGGAGGATAGTTTTCTAATAAATAAGATATCGCAAAAACGCCAAAAACAATTCCCAAAACCATTCCACCGAGCAGTCGTATTAAAAAAGATCCGTTGACCTCTGTCCAAACACCTTTAAATCCAGCTTCCTTAAAGATCGGAACCAAGCCTGGTCCAAATGCCTTAATAGTATTTAGTAGCTTTTCGTAGATGCCCGTAATAAAGGCGATCGTTCCGCCGGATACGCCTGGAATAACTTCTGCTGTCCCCATCGCCATTCCTTTGATCATTGTACTAACTGTATCTTTCATGGCCGCAAATTTAAGTAATTTTAATAGGGTTACCCAAAATAACTTAGGCTATCCAACATCTGTTTTTAGAAAAAATACCTTAACTCTTGCTAATACACTGTATTCTCTTTTTCGGTACATCTAAACAATTCAAAAATAGGGCTTAACTAAATAATAGAGGTTATTTTAGCACACCTCTACCATCATCGAAAATCTGACTTCATTCGTCGATATTTTCGGTTCATTATCTAAGATAATCTATACCTTTAGATAAAGTACAGCAATAGCTGATTTTTATAAACCCTTAAAATTCGAAATTATGTATACATATAAAATTGTTGAAATAAAACACTCGATGTGGTCCGGAAAACCAAAAGAAAATTTTGAGGATATTATTCATGAATATGCGTTGCAAGGATGGCGTTTTGTTCAGATGGCACAAGATTATGGAGCCATGTGGTACAAAGGAAGAATTAATACCAAGTTAATTTTTGAAAGACCAGTCGGTCATGAATCCTCGTATGCACAAACTTCTTATAAAGAGTCGGAACTCATTTAGGTAAATCGGAGTTATAGGACTATATTCTTAAGAACGCAGGATAAATTTTAGAATTTATCCTGCGTTTGATTTATCCAAATGATCGAAAATATGCTTTTATTTGCATCCATTATTGGTGAATAACCAATAATTTTTCAATCTTAAATGACGGCCTATGCTCCAAAATCTCTACGATCGTTATTACGCCGCCTTTGCAGGTCTCTCTCCAGTGATCTGGTTACTATCACTCGTTACACTCATCAATCGTGCGGGTACGATGGTCATTCCTTTTATGACTATTTATCTGACCAATGAACTTAACTTTACAACGGTGCAGACTGGTTATCTCATGGCTTGCTTTGGGTT
>CAZYAC010000117.1:4651-13252 GCA_964645475.1 uncultured Saprospiraceae bacterium
TTGATTGCAGAAACCTTTGGGTTTTCATGGTTGTTTATCGTCGACGGACTCACCTGTATTTTTGCAGGTCTTTTTGTCTGGTGGAAAATTCCTCGAAATGTAAAACCACAATATCAAGAAACAGAAAAAGAGCAAATTCCAGCTTCTATTTTTCAGGATCGAATTTATCTCGGATTTTTGTTGCTAACTACCTTGATCGCCATTATCTTTATGCAGTTGATTTTTGTGATTCCTGTTTACTTAAAAGATATCCTTCTGTTTAGTGAAGCAAACGTAGGATATTTGATGGCATTAAATGGATTACTTATCGCAGTAGTAGAAATGCCATTGGTCCATCATTGTGATAATCGAAAAACTAATTTATATTGGGTGATGGTAGGAACGAGTATGGTATGTTTGTCTTACTTATTCTTCGTCATTCCAGGGATGGGTTCGGCTTGGTATATTTTACCCATCTTATTTATGATTACCATCAGTATAGGAGAAATATTTATGTTTCCCTTTACCAATAGTTTTGCGTTCAGCCGATCGACGGATCAAAATAGAGGAAGCTATATGGGGTATTATTCTATGACCTTTTCTATCTCGCTTATTATTGCTCCAGTCGTGGGATTTCAGATAGCAGATTCGTATGGATATGATATGTTGTTCTACCTTTTGGCTGGAGGAGGATTATTGATGGTGATGGGTTTTTCTTATTTAGAACAAATGGTTAGAACAGATGAGCGAAAAGTTAAAATCAGTTCATCGTAAAATGAAAAATATGATACTACTCTTTCCACAATGGCAAGGTGCCAATAAACGTGAACCGATCCTCCGAGGAACGGAGACACTCCAAAAATATTACGGAAGTCAAATTACTCACCGAATCATTATGGAGCGTCATACCATGAAAACCAGTAAAGTCATTCGTAATTATTCAGCGATTTATAATCAAGCCTTGCGTTGTCATGAGTTGTTAAAAAGGGAACAGCCGGAAAAAATTTATACGATTGGTGGGGACTGTGGCATAGAACTCATGCCCGTATCCTACCTAAACAAACGCTACGAAAATTTAGGTCTTATTTGGTTTGATGCTCATGCAGATGCGAATACCCCCGAATCTTCTACCAGCAAAAATTTTCACGGAATGCCACTGCGACAACTATGTGGAGCAGGAGACGACGTACTAGGTAAGCTTTGCTTTTCAACCATCCAACCGGATCAAATTTTATATGCTGGTCTTCGGGATATAGACGAGCCAGAGAAAGTATGGATAAAAGAACAAAATATCTTCCATTCCACGGAGGCGGAAATAGCCCCTATCTTAGAATACTTAAAATCTAAAAACATTCAAAACTTGTATATCCACTTCGATGTAGATGCGTTAAATCCGGAAGATTATGGACATGCACTACTGCCTATCAATGGCGGCCTGAACATAACACAGGCGGTTCGCGTAATAAAGATTTTAGAAAAAGAATTTGACGTGGTTGGCACCTCGTTAACGGAAGTAACGGCTGGTAGCCAAAAGGAACTAGAACCGATAAAATCTATATTGGATTTGTTGGTATCTTCCCTAAATTTCTAAGTAACTTCCTGATGAAGGCGTTCTAGCTCAGCTTCAACAATTTGTACATCTTCTGCCACTTGCTTTTTAAACCTAGCAAAATATTCTGGAATCATGGTAACGTCAGAATCATCGTAAGTATCCCGTTCCATGAGCATAGCCAGCTCTAGTAAATGAGGCAAACCAACGATATTTATCGTAGATTTAATTCGGTGAATTTCAAAATAAAATCCCTCGTAATTTTCTTCTTTATGGTGTTTATCCAATTTTTCCAAAGTGACTGGAATCTGAGTTCTAAAAATTTCCAACATTTCCTTCACAACGGATAAGTTCTTACCAAAATTTTTATATAGAGAAGTAAAGTATTCAGATTTTTCTGCTGGCTTCGAAGCCTTTGGTACCTGATAAGTTGGCTCTGAGACCTCTTTTTGATAATTATCAATAGCTATTTTCATTTCCTTAATTAAGTGAGTGGGCCGAAACGGTTTTCCCATATAACTTTGTATATTAATCGCTTGGGTAATAATTCTTTCGTGTTCACTAGCACTTGCAGTAAGAATAATCACTGGAGTTTGATAATTGGGGCTATTAAAATTTTCTCGAATATCTCTAATTAGATCGATCCCGTTACCGTCTGGTAATTTGACATCCGAAAGGATGCAATCGTATTTATTGTTTTTAAATTTTTCTCTTGATGTGGCACAATCCTCCGCAATATCAATTTGAATATTCCATTCTAAAAATAAATGTTTAGCATACAAAATATTAGTTGGATTGTCTTCAATATATAAGAATTTCAGATCCTTCCAGGTCGTCGGAATCTCAATTTTATCTAAGTCAGATTCACAAATTTCAGCAATTTCTCCATCAAGCGTTTTACAAGTTAAATAAAGTTTAAAACAAGTTCCACTACCATGTTTACTTTCCACGCTAATCTTACCGCCAAGTAATGACATCAATTTTTTGACAATATTTAATCCGAGTCCAGCTCCTTCTATTACTCCACCTTCTAAGTCGTGTACTCGCGAGAATGGTTCAAAAATTTGATCCTGTTTTTCTTTTTCAATGCCGATTCCAGTATCCTCTACCGTGATGAGGAGATCTGCTTCGTCTGCTCTATTTTCTAATGATTCAATTTTTAATAAAATCCAGCCTTTTTTTGTAAATTTTATACTATTATTAAGCAGGTTGATCAATACTTGATAGATACGCGTATGATCTCCAATAAAATTTTTTGGAGTACCGGGGACAACTTCCAAGCGTAAAAATAAATTTTTCTCTTCCGCTTTTAACTTTAGCACTCCTTCTATTTCTTTCAGAAACTCCGGAAGACAGAAAGGTCGTTCGACAAGTTCTACCTTTCCCGCATTCATCTGAGTTAGACTAAGGATATCATTGATTATTACAAGCAAGTTGTCGGCGGACCCTTTGATCACGTTAACAAAGTTTGCCTGTTTATCAGACATTTCGGTTCGTGAAATCAATTGACTCATTCCCAAAATTCCATGTAGTGGTGTACGAAATTCGTGACTGATACTAGCGAAGAGTTCTTCTTTAAATCTACTTTGTTTTTCGATTACTGCCTTCTGCTTTTCTAGTTCAGTAATGGTATTTTTAAGGACTGAATTAGAAATTTCTTTATCTCGGAGGGTACGCTTCAACCGAAATTCAGATTTAACGACCTCCTTAACCATCTTCTCAACCTGCCGTAGCATTTTTTGAGATAGCTCCTTTGAAGCAACCTCTTCGTTGATTTTCTGGGAAAGTTCCTGCGCTATTTTTTCTATTTTATGCATAAATTGGTTTACTTACTTTTCGGAAATCATTACCAAAGAGCAGGTTTCATTATAGAAATTGGTTTTACCATCCGTATCCAAAAGTAAAACGACAATGCTTTCTGCTGTATGATCTTGATTAATAAACTCTCCAGCAGAGGAGGCTCCAAATAGTTGGATATCATGACGATTGAATATTTTTACATATTCCGCCAAATCGCATTTTACAGAACCAAAAGAAATAGCTAAGGTGGGTTTAAAATCTGTCGTAATTGACTGGTTAATTCTTTCTGAAAGGTCGGCCATTGAATGACCTGAGAGTGTGATGGTTTTCATTTTCTTAGTTTAAATACCAATAAATTGTTATATATTTATTGGGCGATTTGATAAAAGATCAAGTGCATCTTAAAACAATAGCCAAATACCGTGCTAATTTTTACTTTTCGTGAACATCCATCCCTCTTTAAGTGTTAAAGGAGGTCGAATTAATGCTATTCTTCAAATTCCAAGCGTAAGCTTTCTCATCAGATTAAATTAAATTTTATGTGTAAAAACCTACTAATCACCTTCTTATTCCTCTTATTTGCGTTGACTAGTCATTCTCAACGACCAGGTGGAAAACGAGGACCTCGGCCTAAAGCTACCTTGACTGGGACCATAGTGGATAGTCAAACGCAAACTCCTTTGGAATTTGCCACTATTACGCTTTTTTCGCGTCGTGACAGTTCCGTGGCGGGTGGTATTATTTCTGATGCTAATGGAAAATTTATACTTGAAACCAGAGGAGGACGGTATTTTGCAAAAATTGAATTTATCGGCTATCAACCTTATTCTATCGAGGAAATAAGACTAGGTCGCAACAATCTTAACGCTGATTTAGGAATTATTCAACTATCTGGGGACGCTGCTGTATTGGATGAAGTAGAGGTAGTAGGTGAAAAAAGCACTTTTACTATGTCGCTGGATAAACGGGTTTTTAATGTTGGAAAAGATTTAACTAGTACTGGAGCCAATGCAGCTGAAATACTTGATAATGTTCCATCTGTAACGGTTGATGTGGAAGGAAATGTAGAATTACGTGGAAGTGGAAATGTACGAGTTTTGATCAATGGAAAACCTTCGGGCATGGTAGGGGTCGGCGATACGCGTGGCCTGCGTAATCTAGCAGGAGGGATCATTGACAGAATTGAAGTCATAACTAATCCATCCGCGCGTTACGATGCAGAAGGAACGGCTGGAATCATCAATATAATATTGAAAAAAGAACGCAGAAGTGGCTTGAACGGCAGCTTTGATTTCACACTAGGTTATCCTGAATTATATGGAACAGCTATTAATCTAAATTATCGTAAGGACAAACTGAATTTCTTTACCACTTACGGACTACGTTATAATGAAAGTCCCGGTGGAGGTGATTTATTCCAAAGGTCTACTCGAGATGGCATTACCTTTATTACAGATCAAACCAGAGACATTAATCGTAGTAGTCTTTCTCACAATATCCGTTTTGGTGCGGATTATTTTTTTACTAAAAAAAGTATTCTTACGCTGGCCTTTAACTATAAAATTAGTGATGATGAAAATAACAATAGCGTTATCTATCGTGATTTTATTGATGATTTAGATAATCCTATCGGCATTAATGATCGTTCGGAATTAGAAGGAGAAGATGAAAATAACCTCGAATATGAAATAACCTACCGAAAAGACTTTTCTAAAAAAGGACAAAAATTTACCGTTAATTTTAACTATCAAGACAATAACGAAACAGAAAGTTCAGATTTTGTAGAACGCCTATTAAATCCTGATGGGAGTCTAAAGGGAGACCCCGATATTATTCAGTTTAGCGAAAATGCAGAGGGCGAGAAGCGTGCTATCTTATCCGCAGATTATATTCATCCTTTTGGAAAAGACGGGAAATTTGAGGTCGGATTAAGAGGTTCCTTACGAGAAATTAAAAATGATTTTTTAGTTCAACAAGAAACAGATGATGGACTTGAAGTAGTCAATGGTCTATCCAATAATTTTGTTTATGATGAAGGGGTTTATGCCGTTTATGCCATTTACGGAAATAAGGTTGGTAATTTCTCGTACCAAGCTGGATTACGAAACGAATATTCAGATGTAAAAACTTTGTTACTAAACACGGGAGAGAAAAATCCCCGGAACTATAATAATTTAATTCCCAGTGGGTTTTTGGGTTATCAACTAACAGAGACGGCAAGTATTCAGGCGAGTTATAGTCGTAGAATACGGCGTCCAAGATTTTGGGATTTAAATCCATTTTTCACTTTCAGTGACTCTCGTAATTTCTTTAGTGGTAATCCAGACCTTAATCCAGAACTTACCGATTCTTACGAAATAGGGTTCATGAAAAATTTCGACAAAGGATCGATCGCTTCGTCTCTTTTTTACAAACATACCACAGATCTAATCACGCGAATAGTTAAGCCAGACTCGGAGGGTAGGACAGTCCGAGCACCCGAAAATATAGGCACAGAAGATAATTTTGGGTTAGAAATAAATGGGTCTTATACACCAATTAAGGCGCTACGGTTTAATGGAAATCTAAATTTATTTCGATCTATTACAGAAGGGATGAGTAATGGTCAAGATTTATCGGCAGATGCTTACTCGGCTAGGGCACGCTTCTCTTCCAAGATCACCTTTTCAAAAGGTTTTGACGGCCAGTTTACCTACAATTTTCGAGGACCACGTAATACGGTTCAAGGTCGTCGATTAGCGGTTCATAGCTTAAATATAGGATTGGCTCGAGATATTTTTAAAGGCAATGGGACGCTTGCCCTGAGTGTACGAGACGTCTTTAACTCTCGAAAGCGACGATCCATTATCGATCAACCGGACTTTTTCCAAGAATCTGAATTTCAATGGCGACAACGACAAATGACGTTATCTTTAAATTATCGTTTAAATCAAAAAAAGAAAAGAAGTAGAAATAGAAATGGAGGAGATGAAGGAGGAGAATTTTAAGGCCAAACGTGCAATTGCTGGGTTTTAAAATCAATAGAGAATTTACAGCTACTTAAAAAAGGAAAGCCCAAAATGCCGTCGATATTGGTAGTACCTTCCTTGGTAATGCTAGAAAAATCTGTGAGTACATAATCCATCTGACGATAGGCCGCGCGCTGGACTCTGGTAACAGCTACTTTGACTAGTTGAGCTGGTTTTTGCTGGTCCCCTACTCCGTATATTTTTCCATAAGGCTGTGGATCAGAAGCTACTTTAGCAATCTGAGCAGAAAGCCGTTTATCCAAAACATTTATTTCAGCTCCAGTATCTAAACCTAATCGTAGTTTTTTCTTACCAATTATGGCTTCGATAACCGGTAAGTGATTTTCCAAAGAAAATGGAAAACTAACTAGCGGAGTTGAAGTATTATTAAAAGAGGTTCCAACACTTTTGAGTAGAATAGCATTCGAATTATAATCCAATAATAGCTCAAAATCCTTTAGCAATTCGTATCCGATCAATCCGCTAATCTTTCGTTTGGTCATCGACTCCAGGTGGGATAAATCCATCGAGATCGCTTCAATTTTTGGATAAGAAATTCCTGCCCAGATAAAATTTTCGACTGAAACAGCGTAAGATTCTGCCGATCCATTAATTCCGGTCATTACTTCCTTTACTCCATTATGCTTAAAATTATTTAAAATTAATCCCGGTGCTCCAGAATCGAGTACAAAGGTTTGTACCGAGTTATTTAAAAGGGCTTCTACTAAAATAATCCCACCATCTAATTCAAATTTCACCTCTTTTACCCCTTTGAAAGTATGGGAATAATCAACATTCGCTCCTTCAGAACCACTCACATAAGCAACCATCTCTTGTCCCAGTAAATTACTAGACATAGCTAGAAAGAGCAACGAAAAAGTGATTATCTGAGAATACATATTGATCGATGTTTGGCCAATATTAAGCCAATGTTAACTAAAGGTAAATAGAATTGTCGATAAATACAATTAACAGGTAACATTAAGTTAACATTGAGGGTGGAATCCAGAATATCCCCTTTTATAAGAGAAAAGTCACTCAGACGGTCTTTGGGCATAAAATATGCTGTTTTACTATTGAAATAACACCCAAAAAGATGTCGATAAGTAGGATGATCATTTACAGTAGCAGTTTGGTCGCTATTATAGCGGGCATTGCTGGATATATTGCTTATGGAAGTTTTTCCAATTTAGAAAACTCCATTACGGATGGTCAAGACTGGTCAAGTCATCTGAAGCAACTTCGATCTACCATTCTAATAGCTTGTTGTTCTATTTTTTTTATAGCCTTGATCTGCGGTCAATTTATCGCTCGCTTTTTAAGTAAAACCATTTCCAATCTTTCGCAATTAGCCAACGGTATAAATGAGGAGCAAGAGGGCGAAAATATAACTACCGGAAAGAGTTTTGACAGCTTAGAAAATGCTTTGCGACAATCTCAAATTATTACTCGGCAGAAAAAACAAATGGAAGATTTAAATCAGGAGCTTCGCCTTAAAAATGATTCTTTGGATAGTCTGGTTTATCGGGTTTCTCATGATCTAAAAGCTCCGATCATTAATATTCAGTCCTTGTTAATGATTATAAAAACCAAAATCAAAGGTAAAGATCAATTAGTTGATCAATCGCTTGGTATGGCAGAGAAAGCAACGATCAGGTTGCAGAATACTATTATTGATTTACTAGAGGTTGCGAGGATAGAAAAACGCTTAAAAGAAGAAAAAGAATGGTTGTCTTTATTTGAGATCATTTCAGATATCTTAGCAGATAATCAAGAGCAGATTAAACAAAATGAGACCATGTTTGACATTGAGCTTGGAGCAGCCAATCAGCTTTACTTTTCTAAGAACAACCTATCTAGTATCCTAGCCAATCTTATCACCAACGCTATCAAATACGCTTCTCCAGATCGTGATTCATTGGTAAAAATTTATGCTCAAAAACAAGAAAACACCACGGTGCTTGTTATAGAAGACAATGGAATTGGAATCGATTTAGAAAAGCACAAAGGAAATTTATTTCAAATGTTCAAACGGTTCCACGATCATGTCGACGGTACTGGAGTCGGGATGTATATCGTAAAAAAATTAATGGAAGAAAACGAAGGGTCAATTAATCTAGAGAGTGAAGTCAACGTAGGTACTAAATTAACCCTTTATTTTCAGCAACCAGAGGAGATTTCTTTAGTAGAGAATGAAGTTAGTTTATCCAAATAAAGATAAGTACTAGATATAGGAGTCTTCCGATTTAAAAAAGAAATCGCTAT